>NZ_NEGD01000007.1:0-197333 GCF_002135245.1 Acinetobacter sp. ANC 4218
GAGCCATGATCAAACTCTTCAGTTTAAAATCAATAGTGCTTTATTCAAAACACCAAATCTGGCTCATCAATTTTCTGACAAATATTTCTCAAATAAACTTCGAGTAATTTCTACCATCAATCAATGAAAATAATTTCGATCAATCAACCAGTAAAAATCCACACAAGTTGTTCTTCATAATCTCTTAATGATCTATTCCCTACCTCGTCAGTAGAAAATATAACGCAATAAACATTTAACAACTTAACCTGTTCAGCTAAGTTCGTTTGCTGTATCGCGTCGGGATGCAGCGTATTCTATAGAGTTTTTAAACCAACGCAACCCCTATTATAGCATTTTCTATAATTCTGTATTCGAGTGTTTGCTTTTTAACCCAATAAGGTATTTTTAGCATATTTAAAGACTATTTTGAGTATTTTTTACACATTGCAACATTCATTTTTTAGATCATTTTTACCATTTTAATTTTTATTCGTGCTTCTCAAAATAATAAAACCAGCTTTACGCTGGTTTTATTGAGATTTATTAATTGGAATGCTCTGCTAGCCATGACATAAACTTCTGACGTTCTACTTTATTTGCTTTTTGCCATAATTGAATCAGTTGCTGATCAGCAGTTACTCCTGAAGTTAACGACTCACTAGAAGCAGCTGCCACCATTTTTGATTGCACTGCTGCTTGTGTATATATAGGTGCTGGCTGATTCTGCAAAGCTGTTTTCTTTTGAGTCAAATCTGTAGTTTTTGAAAATATACCTTGTCCTAACCATGGTTTTTGTTCTGTGTTTGCACCTACTTGCTGCACCAGCATCTGATTATTTTTATCAAACAATGCCACCACAGGTTGTTCAGCATATTTTTTTGCAGCTTCAAAATTTGCCGGCGCATTGATCAGGTCCAGTCGATATTCTTCACCATCTTGCAAAATGGACGTGCGGACAGTCACCACAGATGATTTCACAATATCGTGTTCACCATTCAAATGTTCAAAATACTGGGTGTAACGCATACTAATATTGCTAATACCTGCATCAACTTTGTATTGATTGTTCTTGGCACGAAATAATCCCGTATTAACTTCCTGATCATTCACCGCTAGAATTTTAATTTCTTCTGGTGCTGAAATAGTGACGGCTGAAAATGCAGCACTACTTACCATCAATGCAGCTGCAGCAAAAGTTAATTTTAGGCTCATCCCACTATCTCTTCTTTGAATATTAAAAATAAATTGCACTATGCAATTAACAAATGACAATTTTATGACAAAGCCATTTTTAATACAGCTGTATTTTCAAGACTTTGTTGAGATAAGCTTTGCAGCTTAATTGATTTATCTATCATTCACTTTATCAATAAAAAGAGTGCCGTTTCAGCACTCTCTTAACTTGACTTAAGTAAAACATTGATCAGTCAAATCTTTTGAAACGAATACTATCATCAAGAAATGTTTTTTCTCCCGCTGGGGCTTCAATTGAACCAAACACCAGTTCGGCACGTAATTTCCAGTTTTTAGGGATATCGAAGGTGGCTGCCACTTCATCATCAATCACGGGATTGTAATGCTGCAAGGAAGCACCAATATGCTGTTCTGCCAATGATGCCCATACAGCAAACTGTGCAATGCCAGTCGAATGCTCTGACCATGCTGGAAAATGCTCAGCATATAAGGGGAATTGTTCTTGTAACGATTTTACCGCATCCTGATCTTCAAAAAACAGTACCGTGCCATAACCGGCTGCAAAACTGTTAATTTTTGCATTAGTACTTGTAAATGAATCTTCTGGCACAATTTTACGTAATGTTTCACGTACGATACTCCAGAATTTCGCATGTGATTCTCCATATAGAGTCACGATACGTGAAGTTTGTGAATTGAAAGCAGAAGGGCTATTTCGTACGGCCTCTTTAATAATCTCTTCGATTTGATCAGCTGCGATCGGAACGTTTTGACCAATTGCATAAATAGTACGGCGTTGTTTCATATGGGCTAAAAATGACATGGCTCACCTTCTTGGAATTTTAATAACCGTAATTAGAATATATTGATCTTATGTTAATTTTAGAAGTATTCCGCAATTAAAAAAGTGACATTGTGTTTTATTTATAGAATAGTTTTATAGTTGATTTTCAACCGATATAAAACAATAAAGCACCTATAAAAAATGCTTTATTGATATCACGATCAGATTAATTCAGAATTCTAAATCGTTCAGCATTTTGAGGTTCTTGTTTAATCTCTGCTTCTTGTTCAATGGAACCAAAAACCAGCTGTGCTCGCAGCAACCAAGATTCATTAATGTGAAAATGTTCCGCAACTGCCGTATCTATACTCGGATTATAATGCTGCAGACAGGCACCGATGCCTGAATCAGCCAAGGCTGTCCATACTGCATATTGCGCCATACCCGATGTTTGTTCTGACCAGATTGGAAAATCATCAGCATTAAAAGGAATTTTCTTTTGCAATTTTTGAATAATGTTCTGATCTTCATAGAACAGTACCGTTCCATACCCTGCCATGCATTGATCTATTTTCATTACTGTACCGGCGAATACATGTACGGCGACTAGTTTACGTTGCACTTCTTTGACAATTTCCCAAAATTGCTTATGGGAATCACCAAACAACACCACAATTCTAGAACTTTGACAATTTAATGCAGATGGACAGCTTCGCACAGCCTCTTGAATCAACTCTGCCAAATAGGCCTGGCTAAAATGAACCTTTCTTCCTAGAACATAAATACTGCGACGTTTTTTTAATTGATCAACAAATGTTAATTCATTCACCTCTTCAACAGCTCTTTTTTTAAATTTTAATTCTTTGGTGATATCTGTGGTAAGGACATGACCAATTTTCTCTAATAATGCCACAACAGTACTCCCCAATAAGAATGCTAAAGCTTTTAAGATTTTTTCATATTCTAACGGTTTTATAAGAGAGTTCTTTGGATCATGGATTTTTAAATGTTGTTTTTTAAATCAAACAATTACTACTAAAATAACAAACTCCGCATTTAGCGGAGTTTGTGTGAAATATCACGCATTTTACTTTTCAGTTTCGAATAATGCTGCAACAAATGATTTTGCCGAAAATGGACGTAGATCATCAATTTTCTCACCCACACCAATAAAGCGAATAGGTACATGGGTACGGCTAGCGATATTAAATAACACACCACCTTTAGCCGTGCCATCGAGCTTGGTAATGGTAAGCCCTGTCAAGCCAACAGCTTCATCAAACATTTCAACCTGATTAATTGCATTTTGACCAGTACCCGCATCCACCACCAGCATAATCTCATGCGGTGCTGTAGCATCAATTTTTTGCATCACGCGTTTTACTTTGGTCAACTCTTGCATTAAATGACCTTTGTTATGCAAACGACCCGCAGTATCAGCAATCAGCACATCCACGCCTTTGGCTCGTGCACTCTCAAAAGCATCAAAAATTACCGAAGCGCTGTCTGCACCATGACCCTGTGCAACCACTGAAATATTGTTGCGTTCGCCCCAAATTTGCAGTTGTTCTGTTGCTGCCGCACGGAAAGTATCGCCCGCAGCCAGCATGACTTTTTTGCCCTCACCTTGCAAGCGTTTTGCCAACTTACCAATCGTAGTGGTTTTACCCACGCCATTAACCCCTACCACCAAAATCACAAATGGTTTTTTATTTGGATCAATATGTAAAGGTTTAACACGCGGGGCCAGCAATGCCACCAATTCTTCTTGCAGCGCTTTGTACAGCGAATGTGAATAAATCAGATCACCACGTGCAGTACGTTCAGTTAAATTGGCAATAATGGTTTTGGTTGCATCTACACCAATATCTGCAACCAGTAATTGCTCTTCCACTTCTTCCAGCAATTCATCATCGATTTCTTTACCACCAATGAGAATGTTGACCATACCATCGGCAAGGTTTTTACGGGTTTTCGTTAACCCTTCTTTCATGCGGCTAAAAAAGCCACCTTTAGGCGTAGCACCTTGCTCTATTTCTGTTTGCTCGGTTTCTGTGGCTACAGGCGCAGAAACAGTAGCTTGTTTATTTTGAGTTTCAACAATAGGGATATTTACCGCAGGTAAATTCGGTAAAGTGACATCGTCATCCCCGATATCAGCATCAATCAAAAATTTATTTTGCCCATTAGATTGCTGTTGCATGCCGAATCCTTGAAAAGCATAGCGTTAAAAAACAAGGATTCTAGCATAGTTTTGTCCTGCGTTTTCCAATAGACACTGAACACACCAAAAACCAACAACTTAACCTTTGCTTTCAAGCAAAAGTTTCTGAAAAATGATCATAAATATAATTTATGACTGGGGGTAAATCTTGTGCTCGAAAGCAGCTACCCACTTTTTTTAAAGCCGTCTTTTTTTAAAAATCCAGTTTTAACGCTCACATTGGCTTTATTGATGCTTCAAAGTGGCTGGGTACATGCAGAGACTCGCAATAAACTGACACCTACGACCTTTGAAACTACACTCAAAAATGGTTTAAAAGTAATTATTCGGGAAGATCACCGTTCTCCTATGGTCATGACGCAAATCTGGTACCGGGTAGGCAGCAGTGATGAATCGGGGAACTTATTAGGCATTTCACATGTACTGGAACATATGATGTTTAAAGGTACGCAAAAAGTTCCCGATGATGAATTTACCCGCTTAAGCCGTATGTATGGTGGACGCATCAATGCTTCAACTTTTACCAATTACACCAATTATTACCAGCTCTACCCTAAAACCTATTTCCCACTGGCTTTAGAACTTGAAGCAGACAGGATGAGCAACCTGTTATTACACCAGCAGGATTTTGACCCTGAAATTAAGGTGGTAATGGAAGAACGGCGCCTACGCACAGATGACAATCCCCGATCCCTAGCTTTCGAACGTTTTAAATGGATCACCTATCCAACCAGCCATTATCGCCAACCGGTGATTGGCCACATGAAAAACCTGCAAAACATTCGGCTTGAAGATATCAAAAAATGGTATCGTGACTGGTATAGCCCCAATAATGCCCTCTTGGTGATTGTCGGTGATGTCGACACTGAACAAACCTTGCTGCAAGTACAAAGGTATTTTGCCGATATCCCTGTCAGAAAAACCCCGCCACGCAATGACGTATTAGAATTTGACCATATCGGTTATCGCCATATGGAATTGAATTTTCCTGTGAAAGTACCCAACCTGTTTATGGCCTGGAACGTGCGCTCACTGGTCACAGCCAAAAATCCGCAAGATGCTTATGCCTTAACCATCATCAAGAACATCTTGGACAGTGGAATTTCTTCACGACTGCAAGATCATCTGGTGCGGGACAAAAAAATATTAACCTCGGTCAGTGTATCTTACGATCCTTATAGCCGCGGAGATAGCTTATTGAGTATTTCAGCCTTGCCTATAGACGGATTGAGTTTGCCAGAGGCAGAAAAGCCATTCAAGCTGAAATTGAGCTGCTCAAAACGGAGCTGGTCAAACCCACAGAAATCAAGCGAGTGACAGCTAGATATGTCTCCAATTTAGTCTATAGTCAGGATGACATTGCCGGACAAGCCCAGATGATCGGCAATCTGGAGATTAACGGTTTAAGTTTTCGCTTGATGGATGAACTGCCCAAACATTTTGAAACTGTCACTCCGCAAGATATACAACGCGTGGCGAATATTTATTTCAGCCTTGACAATTTGAGCACCTTATACCTTTTTCCTGAAAATAAAACCCAATAGTGGAATTTGCTATGTTCAAGCTGCATTCTCGCCTTATCTTTGTTTCTATGATGATCTGGGTTCAAGCAGCAAGTGCTGAAATTGATTTAAATACTCTCCCCGATGACTATTCAACACAGCTAAAATCAATCCCCCTGTTACAAAGCTTGAAAATCACCCATCCACAAAATCAATTCCACGCCCCCTATGTGCATGAGTTAAAAAACAGATATCAAATTCGTACGCTATTTGTAGAATCACAGGATTTACCTATGGTTGATATTCAGCTGACCTTTAATGCAGGCTCGGCCCGGGATGAGGAAATCGCACCAGGTTTATTTGGTATTGCTAATATGGCAGCAAAACTGATTGATGAAGGAACAGAAAAATATACGGCCAATGAAATTGCCCATACTTTTGAAAATGTAGGGGCACGATTTAGTGCTCAGGCGTATCGGGACATGTTTATTGTAAAATTACGGGTATTGTCTGAGCCTAAAAAACTTGAACCTGCTTTAGCCATGCTGCTGGAAGTGCTCAACCATTCCACCTTTAAAAAGCCCAGTATCGATCTGGTATTAAGCAATACTCAAGTCGGTCAGAAACAGATCCAGGAAAGCCCTGGCCGCATGATGAATATCCTGTTTTACCGTGCTTTATATGGAAAACATGCCTATGCCGAACCCATTACCGGGACTCAGCGCAGTATTAGCAAAATCACACCGGCACAATTACAGCAGTTTAATGAACAATTTTTGGTGGCACAGAACCTGAACATTGCCATTACTGGTCAACTCAGCCTCAAACAGGCGCAGCAACTTGCTGAACATATCTCAGGCAACCTAAAACAGGGAGAAAAAGCTAGACCTCTAGCTCAACCAGTTGATAAATCGGGTTTTGATATTCGCCATATCAAGTTTAAATCCAGTCAGGCACATATCATGATGGGACAACTGGGCCCTACACGTTTTGATCCGGATCGACTCGCCCTGGAAGTGGCCAACCAGATGTTTGGCGGAAGTGGTTTTAATTCTATCTTAATGAAAGAACTACGGGTTAAGCGCGGTTTTACCTATGGAGCTTATAGTTCATTTTCATTTAGTCAGGCGCCAGGCATGTTCAGTTTTAGTTATTCAACCCGACAAGACCAGTTGCTCGACAGCATACAGGTTGCTCATCAGGCCTTGATCAATTTTGTCAGCCAACCTATTAACCCAAAACAGCTGGAAGAAACCAAGGCCGGCATGTTACGCGCTTTTCCAAATAATTATAGTAGTAATGCCAGTATCAATGCACAGTTAGGTTCGCTAGGATTTTACAATCAGCCCGCTGACTACCTGAGCAACTATCCCAAATTATTAGAAAAAATTACCGTGCAAGATGTTCAGAATGCCCTTCAAAAACATCAGCATCCTGAACGCCTCACTATTATTGTGGTCAATGATAAATTAGACAAAGCCGCGCTGGAGACAATACTTAAACAAGATTTAAGTCCCCAAGTTCACTCAAACACGCCTTCGGTTGAGCCAATCCCTAAAACAATTATTGCTCCGCCTGCAAAGGAGGTAACTGATGAGCCTGTGTCATCTCCAGATGATGCGCCTGCATCAATTTGAAATATTGCGCATAAGGAATCTGAGGTTGCTGTATCAAGAGCAGGGCCATTTCCTGGGTCGCCGGATAATTGGCTTGAGCTGAAAGTTGTACTACATTTTCAAATTGTTTAACAGTAATGGGACGATGCAGGGCAATGAAAGCAAGAATCAGAATAATGGCAATGATTACAACGACAAATCCGTTATAAATATCTTCCAGCTTTATTTGAGATTTTAATTGAACAATTTTTTGTACAGCGCTATGCATAACCTACCTCGAATTCAAGGTAGTGTAGGATGCAGCATAAAGAAGCACAAGCAGATTTGCTCAATTTCTCCATATTTACCACAGAAATCAAGCAAATCAATTCAGCGATTAGACAATGACATTCCGGATTACTGCAAAGTAAAGCACCAGTGCGATAATCACTAATACCACTAGAATTGCAAAAGCCCCCACTCCTCTTTCAGCATGCACGGGATGCAGTTCATCATCGTCCGCTATGCGCAGCAACTCACCATTATAGATACTATAAAAATCCTCACGTTGCTGTATATCAAGCTGGCGAGTAAAATCATAAACTCTTTTACGCTGTGCCAAACAATAATTACCCAAGTGAATTTCCTGATGGAAAATGGCTTCGTCTAAATTTTTACGATGCTGATGTGCAAGTTCAATGATTTGATCTACTGTAGGAGGCAAATCGAATGTAAAACCATCTAATGTTTTTGTCATATTATTCTCCTTATATTTTCAAACTCTCATTAACATACTAAGCAAAAATCATTTTGTATATTGTTTAATCATGTAACCTTGAATTTAATAATATAGCCCATAGATATTGTTTGACAATTTAGGTGCGATGTAATATTAATTTAACAATAGCTAGTTAAATTGGTATCAAGACGAACTTAATAGTCGATCTAGCAATCATAATTACAATAAGGAGTTTAATATGATTCAACAAATCTCTCATCAAGACTTAGAACATGCATATGCAGATGCAGTCAATACTATTCAATCTCAAATGAATTTTGCAGATGCGGTTCAAAAATTGGAAGAGGTCGCTCGTGCTGGTCATGGTAAAGCTGCCTTATTTTTAGCAGAACTTTATTATCAAGGCTTCCGGGTAGAACGCGACTCACTCAAAGCACAATATTGGCAGAAACTGGCCACGATGCAAGCCTAATCAAACGTCACCAAGGTGGCGTTTTTTAATGCCTTCTCTTTCTAAATACATATTTATTTACATAGTTTCTCAAAGCTTACACTGAACTTTCATCTTCATTCCTTACAATAACTGCTGAATTCACTACATGTATTCGGGTATGAATCAAATTAATTCATTACAGCCTATTCCTAAAGACTTATTTTTTAAGATCACGATTTTAAAATCTATGATGTATTGTGGTGTACTGTGGGGTTTATATCATCAGCAGGGTTGGGCCATGATGTCTGACCATGAAGATTTTATTTTTCCCTTTTGGCTAAACGGTATGCAGGCACAAAAATATGCCGAACGTCATTGGCCAAATTATATGCCGCGTAAAATTACTTCAGCTGATTTTCAGGACTTGCTGTTACCAACACTCACTCGTTTAAATGTTACCCCCGCACTTTGTAATTCATCTAGCCAAAAATTTAAATTGACCACACAACAGATGCGGCATTTCTTTTTTGCTGAATCTTTACAATCTGCTTGAGGGTTTGCGGCAAATATTAAAAGTGAAATTCAGAGAAATGTAAATTTTTATTAATGACCTGAAAAATATTTGCATTTTTCTGATTTCGCGCTAAGTTTAATGTCAAATAAGGAACAAAAAGGATGATAATAAATGACTAATGTTGCACAAGTTATTCACGATAAAATTGATAAAACCATTTTTACGATTGATCCAGAATCAACGGTACTTGAAGCAATTTCGCTTATGGCAGATAAAGGCATTGGTGCACTGGTCGTGACTGATCAAGAGAAAGTGGTCGGTATTCTTTCTGAACGTGATTACATGCGTAAAGTGACGTTGATGGAACGGACCTCTAAAGAAACGACAGTCGGTGAAATCATGACTGCTAAAGTACTGACCGTGACTAAATCCACCAGTGTTGAAGACTGTTTAAGTTTAATGACTGATCGCCATTTACGTCATCTTCCTGTAGTTGAAAATTCAAAACTGGTAGGGTTAATCTCGATTGGTGATTTGGTCAAAGCCGTAATGGAAGATCAGCGCAAACTCATCGATCAATTGCAGCAATATATCGCCAGTTAAGATTTAAAGCACATTAAAAAAACCTCTCGAAATGAGAGGTTTTTTTAATCCCTTTAAAGCTCCCTTTTTCATAAAGAGAGACTTTAGCTATCTTCCTATAACAATAGAAAAATAATACATCTTCAAAAAGATGAGCACATATGATGTAAGTGGGAGATTTTATAATTAGTTCAAGCCTAATTTTTCTGCCACATAATCCGAGTCTTTATCGCCACGACCAGAAACGTTCACTACAATTTTCACATCTTTTGCCATTTTGGGTGCTTCACGCAAAGCCCAGGCGACTGCATGAGAACTTTCTAGTGCAGGCACAATTCCCTCTACACGTGAAAGTGTCATAAAAGCATCCAGACATTCCTGGTCTGTTGCTGTGGTATATTCCACACGACCCAAGTCTTTCAACAAGCTGTGCTGCGGACCCACACCCGGATAATCCAGACCTGAAGCAATCGAATGTACCGGTAAAGGCTCACCTTGTTCATCTTCAAGGACATAACATGCCATTCCGTGAAGCTGGCTTGGTTTACCCAGAGTCAAGGTTGCCGAATGCATATTAGTATCCAGGCCATGGCCCGCAGGTTCTACACCTACTAGTTTTACATCGGCATCGTTTAAAAATGCAGAAAAGGCACCCATGGCATTTGAACCACCACCAACACAAGCTACGATATAATCCGGGTTTGAACCAAAACGGTCATGGGTCTGAACTTTAATTTCATCACCAATAATTGCCTGAAAGTCACGTACCATTTTCGGGAATGGATGTGGACCAACCACTGAACCAATCGCATAAATAAAGTTTTTCGGATCTTTGAGATATTCTTCAAACGCGCTGTCTACCGCATCTTTTAATGTTGCCGCACCACGGGTAACAGAAATCAGGTTGGCACCCAAGATCTTCATCTTCACCACGTTCGGATGTTCTTTTTCAATATCCACTTGCCCCATATGAATTTCACATGGAATACCGACTAAGGCACATGCAGTTGCAAGTGCCACACCATGCTGGCCTGCACCCGTTTCAGCAATTACTTTTTTCTTACCCATGTATTTAGCAAGCAAAGCTTCGCCTAGGCAATGGTTAATCTTATGTGCACCGGTATGGTTTAAATCTTCACGTTTCAGGTAAATTTGCGCTCCACCCAATTGGTCAGACAAACGCTTGGCATGAAACAGTGGACTTGGACGACCCACATAGTTGGCAAATAAATCGGCTAGTTCATTCTGGAATTCTGCAGTATGGCGAATTTGCTCATACGCGACATTAATTTCATCCATTGCTTCTTTTAAATGAGGCGGAATAAACTGACCACCGTATTGTCCAAAGAAACCTTCTTCATTGGGTAATGGGATGCCATTAATTTGATGATCCATTTTCAATTCCTTCATTTAAAAAGAACGCATTTAATTTCAATGCGTTTAACGAGCCAAATATTTTGTCATGTCTTCCACGCCCTTTAAGGTCATGGGATACATATGATCTTCAAAGATTTGTTTGATCTGACCAATGGTATGGGTGTAATGCCAATAACTGTCTTGTTCTGGATTAAGCCAGGCCGTCTTTTCAAAATGTTGACGTAAACGCTGTAACCAGACATTACCTGCTTCATCATTCATATATTCAACAGAACCACCCACTGAGTTCAGCTCATAAGGTGCCATACTGGCATCCCCTACCACAATTACCCGATAGTCGCGCCCATAAGTATTGAATAAATCCCAGGTATTCATGCGGGTATTAGAACGGCGGATATTGTCTTTCCAGACATAATCATACAAACAGTTATGAAAATAAAAATATTCTAAAGTTTTAAATTCGGTTTTGGCCGCGCTGAACAGTTTTTCACATTCAGCGATATACGAGTCCATCGACCCACCAACATCGAACAACATCAGCACTTTAATACGGTTGCGACGTTCGGGAACCAACTGTACATCTAAAATACCTTGCTTGGCGGTTTCACGAATCGTGCCATTAATATCCAGTTCTTCAGCTGCGCCTTGACGGGCAAACTTGCGTAAACGGCGGAGTGCCATTTGCATTTGCCGTGTACCTAAAATCTGTTCATCATCCAGGTTTTGGTATTTACGCTGTTCCCAAACCTTAACCGCAGAACGTTTACGTCCTGGCCCACCAATACGCACACCTTCAGGATGATCACCATACGCCCCAAAGGGTGAGGTGCCACCGGTACCAATCATCTTGTTACCGCCTTGATGCTTCTTATGCTGCTCACGAAGACGCTCTTCCAGCATCTTCATCAGCTCTTCCAGTGAGCCGGCTTTTTTCAGTTCTTCCCGCTGCTCAGGCGTGAGATGCTTTTCCAGAAGTTCCAGATCAAACCAGTCTTTTGGTAACTTATGCACCTGATTAAGCAAATCATCCAGATCAAAAGTGGAGATGCCATCAAAGTAATCTTTCATGGCCCGGTCAAACTTGTCAAAGAAACGCTCATCTTTAACCATAACCGTTTTTGCGAGTTCATAGAACTCTTCCTGATTGACAAACACCAAGCCTGAAGCTACAGCTTCATTCAGATCAATCAGTTCACGGGTTGATACTGGCACACCGTATTTGCGTAAGGTATAAAACAATCGCACAAACATGCGTGTTTCTCCCTTAGCGACGCGACATAAAGGCTAAACGTTCAAGCAACTGGACATCTTGCTCGTTTTTAATCAATGCACCATAAAGAGGTGGAATGGCTTTGGATTTGTCATGCTTGCGTAAAATATCTTCAGGCATATCATCAGCCATCAGCAGGCTTAACCAGTCAATCAGTTCTGAAGTGGATGGTAGTTTTTTTAAGCCCGGAATCTGGCGAAGCTTGAAGAATACTTGTAAAGCTTCATTCACCAAAGCTGCAGACACTTGCGGAAAATGCACGTCAATAATTTCACGCATGGTCGCTTCATCAGGGAATTCAATATAATGGAAGAAACAGCGGCGCAAGAATGCATCTGGCAGTTCTTTTTCATTATTTGAAGTAATAATCACGATAGGACGCTGTGTCGCCGTGATGGTTTCCCCTGTTTCATAAACAAAAAATGACATTTTGTCGAGTTCATGCAATAAGTCATTCGGAAACTCGATGTCTGCTTTATCAATTTCATCAATCAACAAGACACAGCGTTGTTCACTGGTGAAGGCTTCCCACAATTTTCCAGGCTTGATGTAGTTTTTAATGTCATAAACACGGTCATCACCTAACTGGCTATCACGCAAACGCGATACAGCATCGTATTCATACAGGCCTTGCTGGGCTTTCGTGGTGGACTTGATGTGCCAGGTGAGTAGCTTCAGTCCCAAGCTTTCTGCGACTTGTTCGGCAAGCAGGGTTTTACCTGTGCCCGGCTCACCTTTAACCAAAAGCGGCTTTTGCAAGCTACGTGCCGCTTTAACGGCAAGTTTTAAACTATCAGTCGCAATGTACTGATCTGTACCAAGAAATTGTTGAGTATCCACAGACATGATTTAACCTTATTGTTTTATTTAAAGCGGTGAACTATTGTTGTTTGCGACAAACTTTGCTTTGTTGGCCATATATTTTGACCATAAAGCACCAATGATCAGGCCAAGCCCGATCACAAAGAGAATGAGAGAAGCATTGGTCCAGACCAAAGCTTTTTCTTTGGTTAAAAGACCAAATAGCAGTCCAAAAAAAGCCGGAGCGATAGCAGCATTATTTCCTTCAGAAACTGTCGGCGTGAGTAAAATGGCAAAGCCGATGAGCCATGTCATTCCACCTAGCGGCTTAGGCAAACGTTTTGCAATAACATACCAGGCCCAAAGAATAATCACGCTTCCTAGCAGATATACCGTGACGGCAATGCTATCTTCAGGAATTGAATCTAGTAGTGAAAAAAAACTATTCATCGTTACAACTCCTGATTAGCCTTTAAGCGCCACGCAGCCCTTCGGGTGCAACCGCATTCGGATTGATTAATCCTTCTGGAGGGACTTGAATAAAGAAACCTTTGGTTTCAATAGAGTCAATCACATGTAATACATTGACACGCGCCAGTTTACGGCTTTCGGTTAACTCCAAATCCATAACAAAAGTTGCACGACCAAATGCAACACGCATCGCTTCTGGCAAGATTTCCAGCGGATTTACTGCCTCAGCTTCATTCTCAGAAGTTTCTGGACGGGCGATGTAAAGATACATTTCATCTTTTTTGCTAGATTTAAAAATTGAACAGTGCATAGTTGAAACAGGACTCATAAAACTCAGCACAAAGCATACATTAAAAAAAAGACCGATACATTAGTGATTATTAACGCATCAGTCGTGATTGTGTGTAAATGTTAATTCTTTGAACAAAATGGTTAAAAATTAGTCCATTACTTTCATTTGCGTAGACAGATAACGTTCATCTGCATGTAACACATCAATCAGGGGCTTGGTCAGAACATCATAGCGCCAACCGAGCAGATAAGCGGGCAAATCTTGTTCATCATTATGAAATACTACATGCTGATATAGTGCATTGAGCCATTTTTTACGCATCAATACTTCTTTAGGTACCGTAGTTTCCTGCACCACAGCCTGAATGACATTCTCCACTCTTTCACCAATTTCTTTGGATGAGTGACGAATTGGACGTGCCATACGCAGTGGCCATTCTGCCTGTTCAGGCAAAAATTTAAGTAGGTCCAGAATGGTTTTACCATATTCACGCACAATATTTTGACGAATATCCTTAATGCTGGACAACTGGAAATGATTACGCGGATTTTTTTCTACCAGATCAATCAGGGTAGAATTTTTCAGAATAAAGCTGCGAGGATAATTCAAGGCTTTGACCATCTGTTCGCGCCACACAGCCAGTTGTTGCAACTGCATCAATTGACGGCGTGAATGCCGGTAGTTTCCAATATCGTGATAAAGCAACTCTAAAGGTGTTTCCTGACCAATTTCATGGGTCAGATGACGGCAATCTTCCAGGGCAAAATCCAGTAAGTGCTTATCGCCTAATTCCTGCTGGATCTTATTCGATAGATTCATCAGATATAGTACGTCATTCGCCGCATAGGTGAGTTGCTCCGAGCTTAACGGACGTGCCAACCAGTCAGATCGGGTCTGGTCTTTATCAATGTCCACATCCAGCATGTGCTTTAACGCATTTTGATAGCTTACCTGTAGTCCATGGCCTAAAAAAGACATGCCAATCTGGGTATCAAAAACATTGCTTAGGCTTTTTTGCTGTGAGTAATGATAAATTAAATCAATATCTTCACTGCAAGCATGGAAAATATTTTGCTGGGCCTGAAACAATTTTTTCCAGAATGCCGACAGGTCTAAACTTGTGCCATCAAGTAAAAAAACCCGATCCGCAACATTAATTTGAAATACACCGAGTTTAGGCCAAAGAGTATCCACCTTGATGAATTCGGTATCCAATCCATAAATGGATGTCTGCCCCATCAAGTGCAGAATATCTTCTAAATCTTTTTGTTGATGAATGAACTGAAACATATTACCGAGTCTAAAAGCAGATTCTCTTGAAAAGTATATTAACCGATATATAACATTTAGATATAACAAAATCTACATCTAGCGTGTATATTCACCATATTTTAATATTTAAATAAAAAATCAACATTTTTTTATATTTTTTTTGTATAAGTTTAAGACTATTTTTCTCGTAGATGCCACCCAGTTCTTATTCTTGTTAAAAATAATGAAATAAGCACCCTGGTACTTATTTCATACGCATACGATTATGCACCGCCTGACTTAAAGTATGACTATCCACATATTCAAGTTCTCCCCCTTGAGGAACACCTTGAGCAATCCGGGTCATTTGAATCGGTAAATGCTTGGTTGCTTCAACCAGATAATGTGCTGTCGCCTGACCTTCTACAGTAGCATTGGTTGCCAATATAACTTCTGAAACCGTGCCCTGACTCAGGCGCTGAATCAGATAGGGAATCCCGATTTCTTCCGGCCCAATTCCGTCCAGTGGAGATAAATGTCCACCCAGCACATGGTATTTACCCCGAAAACTACCACTTTGTTCAATCGCCATCACATCTGCTGGTGATTCCACCACACAGAGCAGCTGATCATCACGTTCATGCGAAAGACAAATATCGCAAACTTCATTTTCAGTGAGCGAATGACAAACGCTACATTCATGAATGTAGGTAGCTGCTTCATTTAAAGCATGTGCCAGCCCGACTGCACCTTCCCTGTTTTTCATGATCAGGTGTAATGCCATGCGCTGAGCCGATTTCGGCCCAACACTTGGCAGAATCCGTAAGGCTTGAACCAGTTGATCAAATCGATCACTAAACACTGGACGTATTCCTTAGAATAAACCTGAAAGACCTGGTGGCAAGCCCATACCAGAATTTGCCGCTTTCATTTTTTCCTCAGAAATAGCTTCAGCCTGACGTGCAGCATCATTCATTGCAGCTGCGATTAAGTCTTCAATCATGTCTGCATCATCTTGCAGCAATTCAGGGCTGATTTCGATACGTTTTACCACGTTGCGGCAAGTCATAGTAACTTTTACCAAACCACCGCCTGCTTCAGCATGAACTTCAGTTTGCGCAAGCTGTTCTTTGGCCTTTTTAACATTGGCTTCCATATCTTTTTGCATGCGCTGTGCTTGCTGCATCAACATGTTAATGTTCATAAAATACTCCGAACACAAAACTTAAAAATAAGATAAAAATTTAAATTAAATCTAAACCACGACTAATGTCGCGAATAATATCATCAATATCTTCCAAACCAACAGATACACGGATTAATCCTTCACGAATCCCTGCAGCTTCTTTGGCTTCTGGTGAAAGCTTACCGTGAGTGGTAGTTGCTGGATGAGTAATAGTTGATTTCACATCGCCCAGGTTACCGGTAATGGAAATAAACTGGGTATTGTCGATAACTTTCCAAGCCCCTTCACGCCCACCTTTGACTTCAAAGGACACAATACCACCAAAACCGCTTTGCTGTTTGGCTGCAAGCTCATGACCGATATGTGAAGGCAAACCAGCGTAATACACTTTTTCTACTTTGTCGTGCTGATTTAAGAATTCAGCCAGTTTTTGTGCATTTGCTGAATGTTCACGCATACGTAAACGCAGAGTTTCCAGACCTTTCAAAAAAACCCAGGCATTAAATGGACTCATTGACGGGCCAGTGGTGCGAACATAACCAAAAACTTCTTCAAGCAATTTGTGATTACCTACCACAGCACCACCCAATGCGCGACCTTGACCATCCAGATATTTGGTTGCTGAATAGACAATCAGGTCAGCCCCTAATTTAATTGGCTGTTGCAATGCCGGCGTACAAAAGCTGTTATCAATCGCCAGCAATGCACCATTGGCATGAGCCAGATCCGCCAAGGCCTGAATATCGGCAATTTCAGCCAGTGGATTGGACGGAGATTCGACAAACAGTAATTTGGTTTCAGGTTTGATGGCATTTTTCCACGCATCAAGATCGGTTAAATCAACAAAATCGACTGCTATACCAAATTTAGCCACGTATTTTTCAAAAAGCGAAACTGTTGAACCAAACACCGCACGTGAACAGATGACGTGATCGCCCAGTTTCAAATAAGACATAGCCACAGCCATGATGGCTGCCATGCCAGTACTGGTTGCAACAGCACGTTCCGCACCATCTAATGCGGCAAGGCGCTTTTCAAACATTGCAACTGTCGGGTTGGTAAAGCGCGAATAAATGTTGCCAGGTTCCTGACCAGAAAACTTAGCTGCGGCTTCTGCTGCATTTTCATAGACGAATGATGAAGTGAGAAAAATTGGCTCACCATGCTCGCCTTCAAAACTGCGTGTATGACCTGTACGAATGGCTAAGGTATCTAATTGGTATTCAATGTCGTCTTGTTGGCTCATTTGTATTACCCAGTCCTGGACTGTATTGCTAATAATTGCCAACATTTTGAGCGTCTATGGCATTTAAGGTCAAGGTATAATGCATAAATATCGCCTACACTTCGATCAATCCCCCATATGTCAGCACACCCAGCAATGATTCAAGTTAAAAATAAAATTGCCAAACATAAAAGCAAACTCAAAAACCTGTCAAAGACTTTATTTAACTCAAAATCACTGGTTTTATCGCAAGCCACTCCCTATGAAGTCATTGCAGAGTACAAACAGACCCGAGTACGCTATTACGCCTCAGCAGATAAGCAATATAAAGAACCCCTGGTTTTTGTTGCTCCCCTTGCAATAAACATGGCCATTTACGACCTGTACCCCTACCGTTCATTGGTAAAACACTTTCAACACAGTGGCTTTGATGTCTATTTAATCGAATGGGGTCGATATAGCTATCGAGATCGTTTCCTCAATTTCATGTCATTTATTGATGATACCATTCCGCATTGTATAGACCAGATCCGAACTCACTCGCATAGTGATGAAATTTCACTGCATGGCTGGAGTATGGCAGGTGTATTTGTCATGCTGTATTGTGCATTGCAAAAACCGAACCATGTTAAAAATTTAATTGTATTGGGCAGTCCGGTGGACAGTCATGCATCAGGCCGTACCGGCAAACTTTTTCAAAAGACCAATCAACTGATTGCCAAAAACAAAACACTGCAAAACAAGATTTACTCAGGAATGGTACCCAAGCATCTGATTCATAGCCCAGGCATACTAAATTCACTCGGTTTTAAAATGATTGATCCTGTGGGATGGATACAAAGCCAGAAACAGCTTCTAGCAAACCTCGATAACCTGCAAGCCTTATATGAACACGCCACCATGGGTAATTTCCTGAACCAGATGATTGACTATCCAGGCGGTATCAATCAGGACATGATTTTTAATGTTTGGCTACAAAATCCGCTCAAAAACGGTGTTATCAGATTACAGGATAAGCATATCGAATTAAAACATATAGCCTGCTCTTTACTGGTAGGCGCGGGTCGTAGCGATCGGATTGTTTCCGAAGAGGCCGTTAAACCGTTAATTGAATTGACAAATAGTCAGGATGTCACGTTTACTCTTATCCCGGGTGGTCATTTGGGACTCATGTCTAGCCAGTCCAGTGCCAACGAGTTCTGGCCTTTCATGACCACTTGGCTAAAACAGAGATCGAGCAAAATATAAAGGAAACATCATGATTCAGTCAGTTGCATTTATCGGCTTAGGCGCAATGGGTTACCGCATGGCAGCACATTTACCTCAACATTTTGATACGGTCTATGTATGGAACCGTAATTTCGAAAAAGCCAAACAGCATGCAACTGAATATGGCACCCAAGCTGTAGAACTTGAGCAAGCAGTTCAGGCCGATATCATTTTTTCTTGCCTGCCAACGAGTAAGGAAGTTGAAGATCTTATTGCAACGGTTCAGATTAAATCGGGCGCAGTATGGGTCGATTGCACCAGTGGTGTTCCTGCATCGGCAAAAAAGCTCAGCCAACAATTAAAAATATCGAATGTGGATTTTCTCGATGCACCGGTGAGCGGGCAAACCATTGGTGCGGAAAATGGCACATTAACCGTAATGATTGGTGGTGAAGCTGCTGCTTTTGAAAAATCCCTACCTGCTATTCAGGCTTTCGGGAAACTGATTAAACATGTCGGTGAATCAGGTGCAGGTTTCGCAGTCAAAGCAGTGAACAATATGCTATTAGCCGTCAATCTCTGCTCAGTGGCTGAAGGTTTCACCACCTTAAAAGCGCATGGGGTAAATCTGCATGAAGCTTTAGACTGCATTAATGCGTCAAGCGGTAAAAGTGGCGTAACGGAAATGGTGTTACCACAACGTATTTTAAATCGTGCCTTCCCGCTGACTTTTGCTCTGCCATTATTGGCAAAAGATACCGGAATTGCACTTGATCTGGTTCGTGATGCCAAACTGTCAGCACCGGTGATTGCCTTGACTCAAAGTCTGATTCAGGCAGCCAGTAATTTAGCAGAAAAAGACAGTGACTTTTCTAGTGCTGTGAAAATGTACGAATCTTGGAATAAAATTACACTTGAGTAATTACTCGCCATTGAATAATAATAAATAAACCTAATATTGTGTAGAAGTGCTCTACACAATATTCTCACAGAGGAAACCCTCATGACCAAGCTTAGTGTTGCAGTTTTGGCTAGTTTTACAACTTTCTTTGGGGCAACTGCTTTTGCAGCGACAGCAGAGCAAGAGTGCCAACAATTAAAAAATGACCATGATGTCATTTATGCCTCTAAAGGTTTTTGCTTTAAAGACCCGGAAGCCAAGGCCAAGTTCGGCAATGACAATTGTTATACAACCAAGCCAAAATTTTCAGAAAAAGAGCAACAACGACTTGACGCCATCAAAGATCGTCAGAAAGAATTGAACTGTAAATAATTACAGCACCCAATCACTTTCAAGGACTAGACATGCTTTACGATGATCAAAATATTTTTGCACGAATTATCCGTAATGAACTTCCTGCAATAAAAGTGTATGAGGACGAACAGGTTCTGGCTTTTATGGACATTATGCCCCAGGCAGAAGGTCATACGTTGGTCATCCCGAAAACACCTGCAATTACCTTGCTCGATCTGCCACCTGATGCCGCTGCCTATACCATTCAGATTGTGCAAAGAATTGCCCAGGCAATGAAAATAGCACTTGATGTTCAAGGTATTGTACTGATGCAACTTTCAGGTGCATCTGCTGGTCAAACAGTTCCGCATGTACATTTTCACCTTATTCCAAGTTCAGTGCATGAGCTCGGAAAACATGCATTGCACATGGGTGACCAGGAAAAAATTAAAGCACTGGCTGAAAAGATTAAAGCTGAACTTTAAAATTCACTAGAATTTTAATTTGTAAAAAATGGAGCTTAAGCTCCATTTTTTTATATTTGAGATTAAATCAACCCATCTCACAGATTTTAATAAAAATTTAAATTATTGAAAAATAATAAAATATATTATTTTTTTAATCATCTTCGTCATCAAACTGTCATATAGCTTTCACTTCACTGTCACAAAGTTTGCAGATACTGCTTAGCAAGTTGGTGAGCTTTTGTAATTTTTTGTACACAAGCAAACTAAAAAGAAAGCAAGGCGAATGCCATTTTAAAAAGTGTTTTGGAGAAATCTTGATGAAAAAATTGCTTCTAGCAGCTGCTGTTGCGGCAATGGGTGTAAGCGCAGCACAAGCGGCACCAACTTTGTACGGTAAACTGAATGTTTCTATAGATCAAGCAGATAACTATGATTTTAAAGGTAATGACATTAGTGAAGTAAACTCAAATGCATCACGTATTGGTGTAAAAGGTGAAGAGAAGCTTACTGAAAAACTTTCTGCTGTTTACCAAGCAGAATGGGGTTTTGCCACTGATGGTTCTGGTTCAGACTCTGAATGGAGTGCTCGTAACCGTTTCCTAGGTCTTAAATGGGCTGGTATTGGTACTTTAAAAGCCGGTCAATATGATTCTTACTTCAAAACAGCTGCTGGCAGTGCACAAGACATTTTTAACGACCACACTCGTCTTGACATGACCAAAGTATTACACGGTGAAGAGCGTCTTAAAAACGTAATCGGTTTTGAAACTGACAAAAACCTTCTTGTTGGTGTGCAATTCAACATCATGGCTATCCAAGGTGAAGACAATACTCCTGCTACCACATCTGGTACATATACAACTGAAACAAATGATGGTTTTGGTGATGCAGTTTCAGCTTCTCTAAGCTATGAAAACAAAGATCTTGGTCTTGCTTTGGCTCTTGCTGGCAATATGGGGGTACAAGGTGATTTTAATGCTTTAGATATCTCTAATGCTGAATCTGATGCTTACCGTGTAACTGGTTCTTATAACTTTAAAGCTGCTGGTTTGTCTGGTTTAACTTTGGGTGCTTTATGGCAACAAGCTGAATTGTCTGATGCTCCAGCAAACAAAGCATTAACTGAAGGTACTGCCCCTAACATTACTACTGTTACAAACAACGTTGACTCTATTGAAGAGAAAGCAATGGGTATCACCGCAGCTTATAAATTTGCTAATACTCCATGGACAGTTAAGGCTGAATACATTACAGCTGAAACTACCGCTGATCTTATGAAAGACCGCACAATTGACCAATATGGTCTTGGCGTAGATTACCAATTCAACAAACAAGCTCGTATGTACGGTGTAGTTGCTTCTCAAGAACGTGACTGGAAAACTAAAGCTGGTGAAGACGATACTATGACAGTATTCGGGCTAGGTATGGAATATAACTTCTAAGCACTCTTCATTTACTTAGAAAGCTATTAAAAAAGACCACATTCGTGTGGTCTTTTTTTTGAGGAAAGAATTTTAACTTCTTCTCTCATCCCTCTTGCATTTTAAGTCAAGGTGTTTAATTGGATTTATATAAAACATATTAAATGGAATTTCAAACAAGAATAATTATCAATTAATTATTTATATCCCCTAAAAAGATACAAGTGTTTTAGTGGGAGTTAAAAGTATATATAAGTATTTTAGTCAGAATTAAAAATTAAATACGCAGTGTTTTAGTCAACTTAATAATCGCAAAAAATCAGTATATTTTTTATCACAACCTTAACATAAATTATTGTTTTAAAAAACAAATATAATATATTTTTATTTTAATTGTTTCATCTATTTATTTTTAGTTATTTTTTGTTTAATAATATAGATCAAGTTTAAAAAAATAGGCTTATTTGTATGAGCTTAATACCGAAAGATTACAATCAACGTTTAGTTCGAGAGATCGCAATCATATTAATAATCAAGGTTGCTCTCCTACTGACGATTAAACACATCTGGTTCGATGCCCCTACTATTCCTCAAAATTTTGACACTCAAGTTGCCGAGCATATTGCTGGCAGCCCTTCCCAAATCAAGGAGACACGTTGATGATTTCTGAAAGCGTGGTCGATCTTTCGCGGTTCCAATTTGCAATGACCGCGTTGTATCACTTTATATTTGTACCTCTTACACTTGGTCTGGCTTTTATTCTTGCCATTATGGAAACCACCTATGTGATTTCCGGTAAAGAAATTTATAAGGACATGACCAAATTCTGGGGAAAACTTTTTGGTATTAACTTTGCCTTAGGTGTTACCACAGGTTTAACCATGGAGTTCCAGTTTGGTACAAACTGGGCGTACTATTCGCATTATGTCGGTGACATTTTTGGTGCGCCACTCGCTATTGAAGGATTAATGGCATTTTTCTTGGAATCGACTTTTATTGGTCTATTCTTCTTCGGCTGGGACCGGCTTTCCAAAGTTCAGCATTTAGGCGTGACCTGGCTGGTTGCACTGGGTTCTAACATGTCGGCACTTTGGATTTTAGTCGCCAATGGCTGGATGCAAAACCCTGTGGGCGCAGAGTTCAACTTTGAAACCATGCGTATGGAGCTGGTTGACTTCGGCGCACTGATTTTCAACCCGGTGGCTCAGGTTAAATTTGTCCATACAGTATCTTCAGGTTATGTCACTGGTGCCGTTTTCGTTTTAGCGATTTCCAGTTTCTACATGCTGAAAAAACGTGATTTACCTTTTGCGCGCCGTTCTTTCGCTATTGCGGCAATCTTTGGTTTAGCCTCTACATTCTCAGTTATTTTACTGGGTGATGAATCAGGTTATGAACTGGGTGATGTACAAAAAACCAAATTGGCTGCAATTGAAGCAGAATGGGAAACTCACCCAGCACCTGCTCCATTTACATTGTTTGGTATTCCAAATCGGGAAGAACAACGCACTGACTACGCCATCAAAATTCCATATGTGATGGGTATCATTGCCACACGTTCGCTTGATAAAGAAGTAACTGGCCTGAAAGACCTGATGGTTCAACATGAGCTTCGTATCCGTAATGGTATGACTGCATATGCCGAACTTGAAAAACTTCGTGCAGGCGACCGCTCACCAGCACTGATGGCTTCGTTCAAAGAAAATCAGAAAGACTTGGGCTATGGCTTACTTCTTAAAAAATACACACCAAATGTAGTAGATGCTTCTGAAGAGCAAATCAAAGCAGCAACCAAAGATACAGTTCCTAACGTAACTGCCCTGTTCTTCTCGTTCCGTGCCATGGTGGCTTCTGGTTTCTTGATGCTGCTTCTGTTTATCCTTGCAACCTATGCAGTGGCTAAACGCAACGCAGAAAGCAAACCTTGGTTACTTAAATTTGCGCTGTACGGCTTACCATTACCATGGATTGCTACACAAACTGGCTGGTATGTGGCTGAAGGTGGTCGTCAACCATGGACAATTGGTGAGGTTCTACCTACACATCTCTCTGCTTCAAGCTTAAGCACTGGTGATATTTGGGGTTCAATCCTGGCACTTGCAGCGTTCTATACAGTACTTCTGATTATCGAAATGTACTTGATGATCAAATTCGCTCGCTTAGGTCCAAGTTCTTTACATACTGGTAAATACCATTTTGAAAAAGGCGCTGATCAAAACCACGCTGCTGCGGAGGCTCAATCATGATCGAATATGAATTACTCAAAATTATCTGGTGGGTTTTGGTAGGTGTACTACTGATTGGCTTTGCCCTCACCGATGGCTTCGATATGGGCTCTATGGCAATCATGCCATTCGTGGGCAAAAACGATGAAGAGCGTCGTGCGGCAATTAATACCATTGCCCCGCACTGGGACGGTAACCAGGTTTGGTTCATTACAGCTGGTGGCGCATTGTTTGCTGCATGGCCAATGGTTTATGCAACCGCATTCTCCGGCATGTACTGGGCACTATTACTGGTACTGTTTGCCCTGTTCTTAAGACCTGTAGGTTTTGACTACCGCTCTAAACTTGAGAACAAAAAATGGCGTAACTCTTGGGACTGGGGTTTGGCTGTTGGTGGTGCAGTTCCTGCTTTAGTCTTCGGTGTTGCCTTCGGTAATATGTTCCTGGGTGTACCGTTTACTTTAGATGAAACCGTACGTTCAACTTATACTGGTAGCTTCTTTGCCCTGCTCAACCCATTTGCCCTGGTTTGTGGTATTGTCAGCTTATCCATGCTGAGTGCACATGGTGGTGCGTGGTTGATGCTTCGTACCGATGGCGACTTACATGCACGTTCTGCCAAAGCAACTCAATTGATGGGTGTGGTATTCTTGGTTTGCTTCCTGGGCGCTGGAGCATGGTTATACTTCGGTAACATTGAAGGTTATACTTTAGCTCAACCATTTGATACCAATGGGGTTGCAAACCCTCTTGCCAAAGAAGTCATTACCAATGGCAACCACGGCTGGATGAATAACTACTCGACTTACCCAATCACTATGATTGCACCGATCATGGCAATCTTGGGAAGCCTGATTGTAATTGCCGCTGCTGCGAAAGCCAAAGCCGGATTAAGCTTCCTAGGCACATCGCTGATGGTAATTGGGGCAATTTTAACAGCTGGTTTTGCATTGTTCCCATTCCTTATGCCTTCAAGCATCAACCCTGTTGCCAGCTTGACCATGTGGGATGCCGTATCAAGTAAAAACACACTGACTGTAATGACTGTTGCTGCCTGTATTTTTGTTCCAATTATTTTGAGTTACACCACTTGGTGTTACTATAAAATGTGGGGCGTAATTACCAAAAAACATATTCAAGAGAATTCACACAGCCTGTACTAAGGCTGTGTTTTAGGAGATAAAATTATGTGGTATTTCGCATGGATTCTCGGGATTTTAATGGCGTGCTTTGCAGGCGTATTAAGTGCCCTTTATATCGAACATCATCAAGATTTGGATGAGGAATAAACAATGACAGAGATCGCAATGACAGCAGAAGGAAGCAAGCCAAATAAATTTGTAATGGCCATTTCATTTTTGATGGCATTGCCTCTTGCTACGGTGTTGCTAATTCACCCAGCCCTCATGCTCGATGCCAATGGTCACTATAATCATAGAGCCTTGATGATGATCATGATTGGCATTTCAGGTGGATTTATTTACGGCGTAGGATTTCTGCCTAAGTTTTGGCTGTGGAAATGGCTATTTAGTCCATATATCGCATGGCCACTGATGATCTGGGGTTATTACACCTGGTTCCTCACCTAATTCTTTAAACGTTCTAAAAAGCCCACATTTGTGGGCTTTTTTACATCTACTTATAACGCGCTAAAATCTTTTCCCGCTCTTCTTTCGATATATCTTCAGGCAACATAAAACATTCACGATACTTTTGAAGAAAAATCTGAATAAGCTTTTGACAATCAGGCAAAGTATGTTTTAAATAAATCTGTGCACTCATCATTGTTCAATTGCTTAATAATCAATTTTTTGTGTTCATCACCCAAACCAAAGATGTGACGCAAAAATGTTTGCTTCCCACTATGTACAATTGAATTAAGATAATCCAAAGAGAATGACTTGAACTCTTCGAGTTGAGCGACAATATGCTTGATTTCCTGAATTTCCTTCAAAGCTTCAATCATCGGCGTTGCAGTAAAACGGGCTAATACTTTTATGTTACTTTAAAGTAAGCTGCTCTATTGAATCCAGCACGCCCAACTCACACACTTGCTCATCCGTTGCTGCAAATAATATCCAATAAGCACGCACTAAAGATTCAAATTGTGTACGAAACAACGCAAGAGCCGATATAAACAGTTCAGTTTCTAATAATATTTTAACCGCTAATCTATGTTCAATCGATATGTCACAACACTGATATACTAAATCTAGACGTAGCCCGCCATCTACAAATTCAGACTGCGATAATTCTTGATTTAATTCATTAACCATCGTCATTGATTGTTCAAATAAATCCATTTATTTTCCCCCAAAAACAAAAAAGCCAGATCAAATCTAGCTCTTCAATATTAATATCAACATCAACGATGGGTATGGATCGACATCACAATCCCCATACTCGCCAGTAATGAAATTACTGCCGAGCCACCATAACTCATCAGTGGCAGAGGGTCCCCAGTTACAGGTAAAATTCCGCTGGCCATTCCTGAGTTTAAAAATACAAAGAAAAAGAACGTCAGGCCTATAGCACCTGCATATAAGCGTCCAAAATTATGGAAGCTATTCAAGCCAATCATCAGGCAACGAATAATAATTGCAGCAAACAGGCTGAATAATAAAAACACCCCGACAAAGCCATATTCTTCAGCATAGGCCGACATAATGAAGTCGGTATGATGTTCAGGCAAGTAACCCAAATGAGACTGAGTACCGGTTAAATATCCCTTCCCGGTTAACCCCCCAGAACCAATGGCAATTTTGGACTGGATGATGTTCCAGCCAGCACCCAATGCATCGGACTCAGGATCAAATAAGGTCAAGATACGTTTCTTTTGATAGGTTTGCAGTACAAACATCCATAAAACCGGTGCTGCAACAGCCAAAGCCGTCAGAGCTCCCAGAATCAAACGCCAAGACATGCCACACAGGAACAAGACAAAAACACCGGGAATAATCAGACCAATGTTCAAATCTGGTTGTAGTGCCACCAGTACAAACGGAATCATCATCAGGATGAGTCCAGTCACGATCTGCAAAAACGTAGGTGGAAATACACGACGTGAAAAATACCATGCCATCATCAGCGGCATGGCAAATTTCATGATTTCACTGGGCTGCATACTACCAATGCCCGGAACGGTCAGCCAGCGCTTTGCCCCCAAACGCGTATCACCAATCACCAGAACCAGCACCAGTAGCAGCATGCCCAGCATATAAAAATATGGACTGACCGCCTGATAAACTTTTGGCGGAACCTGGGCACATAAAAACATGAGGATGAAACCGACACCAAAACTGGTCGCCTGACGAATCACCATACTGCTATCTTGCAGGGTTGCGCTATAGACCACCATCAATCCCAATATTGAATTCAATACCAGAAAAGAAAGCAGCCATGGATCCAAGTGTAATTTGGCCCATCTGGATGAGTCATGTTTAATGCTTCTACCATCACGTAAAGAGTGACGTAAAAAACGATACTGGGGGGATGGTATCATTTGAAATATTTGAACAAGCTAGAGACAGCGCAAATTATAAGTTTAAAGTGTTTAAATAACATCATTAAGTCCCATATTTCTGCATTTTTATCTTGTAGACTTTAAACTGCTTGCTGGGAGGCTAAGATTAAACGTGCCAACTCCAGATCATCGGCATAGGTAATTTTAATATTATCTGATCGACTCTGTACCACTTTTACTGGTTCACCCACATACTCCAGAGCACTGGCTTCATCGGTAATGGTCATACCATCCTGCAATGCTTTTTCAATGGCATATTTTAAGATACCTAATCTTGAGATTTGGGGTGTCTGAGCTTGCCATAAATGGTCACGACTAACTGTCTTGGCAATTGTATTTGCCTGTGCAACATATTTTAAGGTGTCACGTACGGGAATCGCCAAAATCGCACTGCAATTTTCATGGATAGCCGTATTCACTAAACTCTGCAAACAGTCTTGGGTCACACAAGGACGCGCAGCATCATGTACCAATACCCAATCCTCTTCAGCTGCAAATGCTTCTAGATAGCTTAAGGCATTCAGAACAGAATTGACCCGCTCTGCGCCACCCGAACAAAAATGGGCCTTTTTAGGATTGGATAAAGCTAAGGTTTTTGCGACATCATCCTGTGCACCAATAGCCAGAACATAACCTGCCAAAGGCAACTGATTCAGACGTGCAACGGTATGCTCAAGTACAGTTAGATCTTGAATCTGTTGATATTGTTTAAGTTCAGTTTTAGAAAAACGACTTCCGGAACCAGCAGCAGGAATAACTGCCCAAATTTTATGGTGCACTTTCTATGGGTGCTCCAGTTTCATTTTCATTGGTTCTTAAATCTGCTTTGGCATTTGGATCAATATAAATAGGCTTATAGTTTGTACTAATAGTACTCATTTGTACAAAAGTTTCATGCGGCTTGATCAAGCCCAAGTCTAAACGCGCATGCTCTTCAATGGCTTCAATACCATTTTTCAAGTCATAAACTTCAGCAGCGAGAACTCGGTTACGTTCTTTAAGTTCCGTATTTAATTCTGTTTGTTGTTGAATTTTTTCAGCCAGTTTTTGATGGTCATGGTAACCACCTTCACCAAACCAGAATAAGTACTGAAACCCTGCGATCAAAATGATCGCAAGGCCCAATAATGCTTTACTCACTTTGGAGTCAAATACATTGAATAGAGATAGCATGATATGTGCTTAGTTCAAACCTTTGAACTCAGCTTTACCGCGATATGCAGCTTTAGTCAATTCTTCGATACGAAGTAATTGGTTATATTTTGCTACACGGTCAGAACGGCAAAGTGAACCTGTTTTGATTTGACCCGCTGCTGTACCTACTGCAAGATCAGCAATAGTCGAATCTTCAGTTTCGCCTGAACGGTGAGAAATTACGGTAGAGTAACCATTTGCTTTCGCAAGATAGATAGCATCTAGAGTTTCAGTCAAGGTACCGATCTGGTTGTATTTGATCAAGATAGAGTTAGCAACTTTCTCGTTGATACCACGTTGAAGGATTTTTGGATTGGTTACGAATAAATCGTCGCCTACCAACTGGATCTTGTCGCCAAGGATAGAAGTCAGGTAAGACCAGCCTTCCCAGTCAGACTCATCCAGACCATCTTCAATCGAGATGATTGGGTATTGGTTTACAAGACCCGCAAGGTAGTCAGAGAACTGGTTGCTTGTGAATGCTTTGTTACCTTCGCCAGCAAGAATGTACTGACCATCTTTGTAGAATTCTGAAGATGCACAATCAAGTGCAAGCATAATGTCAGAACCCGCTTTATAACCCGTTTGCTCAATCGCAGAAAGGATTACAGTAATCGCTTCTTCATTTGAACGTAAGTTTGGTGCAAAACCACCTTCATCACCCACCGCAGTATTCAAACCTTGTTTCTTTAAAACTGATTTTAAAGAATGGAAGATTTCAGCACCCGCACGTAACGCTTCAGAGAATGAAGTAAAGCCAACTGGCTCAATCATAAACTCTTGAATGTCAACGTTGTTATCTGCGTGTGAACCACCGTTCAAGATGTTCATCATTGGAACAGGCATAGTTAAAATGCTGTTGTTACGAAGGTCTGCGATGTATTGGAAAAGAGGAATTTTCTTTTCGTCAGCAGCAGCACGTGCAGCAGCCAAAGATACCGCTAGAGTTGCGTTCGCACCTAGTTTTTCTTTGTTTTCTGTACCGTCAAGCGCGATCATTGTGTTATCAATATCTTTTTGTTCAAAGACTGATTTACCCAACAATGCATCACGAATTACTGTGTTAACGTTGTTAACTGCAGTTTTTACGCCTTTACCCAAGTAACGTGCTTTATCGCCGTCACGAAGTTCTAAAGCTTCACGAGAACCAGTTGAAGCACCAGATGGTGCACATGCACGGCCAACTACGCCAGATGCCAAGATTACGTCTGCTTCGATGGTTGGGTTACCACGAGAGTCCAAAATTTCACGTGCACGAATGTCAACGATTTGACTCATGAACAATTCCTCAGTTGATGAATAACGCGATGCTTTAGAAGGCATCAAGGTGTATATGATTTAGTGTGTATCTAACTTTTTGAAACCTTTAACCAAGGTATCCAATTCTTTCAGCTGCGCCAGGAATGGCTCCAGTTGCGACATACGAAGTGCGCAAGGACCATCACATTTAGCATGTTCTGGATCTGGATGAGCTTCCAAGAATAAACCAGCCAGACCAGTGGCCATACCCGCACGAGCCAAAGTGGTAATTTGCGCACGGCGACCGCCCGCAGAGTCTGCACGCCCACCTGGAGTTTGCAGCGCATGGGTGACATCAAAGAATACAGGCACATTCATTTCTTTCATGATATCGAAGCCCAACATGTCTACAACCAGGTTGTTATAGCCAAATGCCGAACCACGTTCACAAAGAATCAGCTTGTCATTTCCAGCTTCCAGACACTTATGCAAAATATGGCGCATTTCGTGTGGCGCAAGGAACTGGGCTTTTTTGATGTTGATGATGGCATCGGTTTTTGCCATGGCTTCAACCAGATCAGTCTGACGGCTCAAGAATGCTGGAAGCTGGATAATATCCGCCACTTCAGCAACAGGTGCAGCCTGATAAGGTTCATGTACATCAGTAATGATGGGTACATTGAAGTGTTTTTTAATGTCTGCTAACCACTCGATCCCTTTTTCCAAGCCTGGGCCACGGAAAGAGTTCAAGCTTGAACGGTTGGCTTTATCAAAACTTGCTTTAAACACGTAAGGAATTTCCAGACGTTTGCAGATATCAACATAAGTTTCTGCAATTTCAAAAGCAAGGTCTTTTGACTCAAGTACATTCATTCCGCCGAATAATACAAATGGCAAGTGATTTGCCATTTGTATATCGCCTAAACGTACAATTTCTTGTGGTTTTAATTGCGACATTTAAACTTTCCTAGTTTAGTCTTGCCCAGCCATTATTTGGTTTTTTGGTACTGTTTTTTCGCAGCATCAATAAAGCTGGCAAATAATGGGTGCCCATCACGTGGTGAACTTGTAAATTCCGGATGGAATTGTACAGCAATAAACCAAGGATGTTGAGGAATTTCAACTGTTTCTACCAAATGTTGTACTGGTGAATAACCTGAAATCTTCAGACCTTTCTCTTCTAGCGCAGGAATGAAACGGTTGTTCATTTCGTAACGGTGACGGTGACGTTCAATAATTTCTGTAGAACCATAAACTTCTGCAGTCTTCGTGCCCGCAACCAGTTCAGATTTTTGTGCACCTAGACGCATGGTTCCGCCCAAGTCAGAGTCAACAGAACGCTGTTGAACTTCACCACGCTCATCCAGCCATTCAGTAATCAGACCAATTAAAGGTGATTTGGTTGAACGGTTGAATTCTGTGGAAGATGCATCAGTGATACCCGCTACGTTACGTGCGTATTCGATCACTGCCAACTGCATACCTAAACAGATACCCAGGAATGGCACACCGTTTTCACGTGCATATTTGATTGCCAGCATTTTGCCTTCAGTGCCACGCTCACCAAAACCGCCCGGAACCAGAATGGCATCGGCATCTTTAAGCGCTTCATTCACATCTTGGCTTTCAAGATCTTCAGCATTGACATAGTCAATTTGGACTTTGACACGGTTTTTGATACCAGCATGTAAAAGTGCTTCGTTTACAGATTTATATGCATCTGGAAGCTCAACATATTTACCCACCATGGCAACACGAACTGTGTATTCAGGGTTTAATAAGGCTTCTACGACATTGTCCCAGTCTGAAAGATCCGCTTCAGGTAGGTCGTTATAACCAAAACGTTCACAAATTAAATCGTCAACATCCTGTTCATAGAAAGTACGCGGGATTTGATAAATAGTTCGTGCATCTTTACAGACCACAACCGCACGCGCTTCCACGTTGGTGAATAGTGCAATTTTGCGGGTTGTATCTGCATCAACATCATGCTCGGTACGGCAGATTAAAATATCTGGTTGAATACCAATCGATAACAACTCTTTCACAGAGTGCTGAGTCGGTTTGGTTTTCAGTTCTGCTGCTGACTTGATATATGGAAGCAAGGTTAAGTGCATCAGCATGGTGCGTTTATGACCAAGCTCTACCATTAACTGACGTACAGATTCCATGAACGGGAGAGATTCGATGTCACCTACTGTTCCGCCAATTTCCACAATTGCGACGTCATAGCCTTCGCCAGCACGAAGAACACGTTCTTTAATATTATCGGTAATATGTGGAATAACCTGAACAGTACCACCCAGATAATCACCACGACGTTCTTTATTTAAAACATCCTGATAAACACGACCTGATGTGAAGTTGTTCAGTTTGGTCATTTTCGCACGACGTAAGAAACGTTCGTAATAACCCAAGTCTAAGTCAGTTTCAGCACCATCCTCTGTGACAAAAACTTCACCGTGTTGGAACGGACTCATCGTTCCTGGATCGACATTAATGTATGGATCCATTTTGACCATGGTCACTTTTAAACCACGGGCTTCTAAAAGCGCAGCCACAGATGCAGCTGAAATACCTTTACCTAGTGATGATACAACACCACCAGTAACGAAAATAAAATGGGTCATTAAGTTTCTCGTACAATGGAGCCTAAATTGGCCTACAATGTTGTGCGATTTTACTTTACTCTGTACCAATAAAGCAAAGTCATTCCGCATCAATTCATAGAACAATAAACAATTGGTTATTCTATCAGCATTTCCGATAAAAAATTAGGGTAAGCTGATAGGATTTTTATATTCATATTTGCTGTTATAATGGCAAGATCCAATTAATGCTTTATTTTGTGCGATTATGAATAACAAACTTTTACTTTGTGGTGCTATTGCAGCAAGTTTACTTTTAACAGCGTGTGTAAAAAAAGAAACGCCAAAAGAAGATGAGCAAGAACAGGTTGAAACAACGGAACAAGTAAATCAACCTGCCGAAGCTGTACCTTTGGAAGCCACGGAAGATAACAACGCTCAAGCTCCAGCCCAGGTAGAAGTTGAACGTGAAGAAACGCCAAATACAACTACAGTCATTCGTCGTGAAGTGCGTGAAGCTCCTCAACAGACCACAACTGAAACTGCTCAAGCTGAAGCACCAAAAGCTCAACCAAAACCAGCTTCAGAAGCTCCAGCCAAATCAAATAGTGAAGTTCAGTCTGAAGATGATGCAGTAGCTGCAGCAATTGCTGCGGCAACACCTGCATTGGATCAATAAATTCAGTCAGTTTCAAAGACCCGTCTTTATGGCGGGTTTTTTATTGTGATTTACCAGAGATCGAAAATAATTTATAGATTCTAAATAAAATTTTTATTTAAAAACGATCGAGATAAAGTTAAGCACAAAGAACATAGATTTAAAAAACACGAACCGAAAAATGAAAAACTGATTTTTTGTCTTTCACCATATTTTTGAGTGAAGCCTACCCAAGATAAAAAATTTGAACTAAATAGTATTGATTTTGAGACACAAACCCATGCTAAAACAATGTTGTGATTTGCTCGAAACACATCAGTTAAAAATTGCTTTTGTTGAAAGTGCCAGTTCGGGCTATCTTTCCAGTCAGTTTTCTATTTGCAAAAATAGTGGTGCAGAAATTTTACTAGGTGGGCTGGTCAGTTATGATCCCTCAATCAAGATTGACATCCTGCATATTGATGCTGAACTGATAGAAAAATATACCGCGGAATCTGCTGAAGTCACAGAAGCAATGGCAAGGCAAGGAAAAAATCTCTTTACTCAAGCCGATATTATTGTTGCTTGCACAGGGTTACTCAAACCTGGCGGTAGCGCAACAGAAAATAAACCTGAAGGCACATTTTTCACCTCAATTTTATATTTAAATAAAATACACAACTTTCAATATTTTATTGAGGGTACCCCATTAAAACGCCTTGATGTTTTAACTCAATATATTGCAAATGAAGTCACCCAACTCATTCAGGGAGTTTAAGGATGTTTAACAGTAAAACTTTCGTATTTAGTCTGATACTGCTGCCCTGCACCTGTTTTGCAACCGTAGGCGGCCCTCAAAATATTGAAGTGTTGGGCTATGAAAGCAAAGAGCAAAAAGTCTATGTGCTGAGACATTATCTTGATGGTCGTGGTCGCCTGCCGCAGCTTTATTATTATCAATTTAAAAATACCCAACAACCGGCAAAGCTGATTCAGGTGCATTCGCTATATATCAATCCTAAAACCAAGAAAATTGATTATGACCAAGATAGTCGGCAGTTCGATAAGGAAATAGTAAAAATTAAAAAGCGGCTTAACCCTCTTACACCACTACCTAAATCAAGTATCAAAATCCAAGTGTTAAAGAAAATCACCTCTAAAGAAAAGTCTTGGTATGATCCGCAACAATATATTCCGAAATATACTTATACCTACCAACTCAGCAGTAAAAGCTTGAAAAGCCAGATCCATCAGGCAATCAATTATCGCCACGGATTAAGCATATCCCAAGCTTACAAGATTCCCCGGCAACAGAAGATTCTAGCGGCGGTTAAATACCTGGGCATTCCTTTTGAAACAGGTTACAGCATTGAAGATCCGGTTTTACTGACTGCAAAAAAATAAAGCCTCCGAAGAGGCTTTATTCATGCTTTTATCTTAAGCTGCAGTACGCTCTGCAATTGGAACCACTTTACGCAATTCAGGGCCAGTATAATCCGCACTTGGACGGATAATACGGTTGTCTGCACGCTGTTCCATTACATGTGCTGCCCAGCCTGTTACACGGCTCATCACAAAGATTGGCGTGAACAGTTTGGTTGCAATTCCCATGAAGTGGTAAGCAGAGGCATGGAAGAAGTCTGCATTACAGAACAATTTCTTCTCACGCCACATCACCTCTTCACAGCGTACTGATACCGGGTAAAGTACGGTATCACCTACATCTTGAGCTAAACGCTCAGACCAGATCTTGATGATGCCATTACGCGGGTCATTGTCTTTATAGATGGCATGACCAAAGCCCATGATCTTTTCTTTACGCTCCAGCTTGCCCAGCATTTCGCGTTCAGCTTCTTCTGGAGAGGTCCAGTTTTCAATCATTTCCATCGCTGCTTCATTGGCACCACCATGTAATGGACCACGAAGTGAACCAATAGCACCAGTAATACATGAGTGCATATCAGATAAAGTAGATGCACACACGCGCGCAGTAAATGTAGACGCGTTGAATTCATGCTCTGCATAAAGAATAAGCGACACATTCATCACCTGTTCATGCAATTCATTCGGTTTTTCACCACGCAGTAAATGCAGGAATTGTGCACCGATTGAATCATCATCAGTATTTTCTTCAATGCGCACGCCATCGTGGCTATAACGATACCAATAGCAGATGATTGCAGGTAAGGTCGCCAAAATACGGTCTGCAACATCTTGCTGCTCATCAAAAGATTTTTCAGTTTCCAAGTTGCCTAGCATGGAAACACCGGTACGCATCACATCCATTGGATGTGAATCTGCCGGAATGCGTTCCAACACTTCTTTCAACGCTTGCGGAAGCTGACGTAAAGATTTCAATTTGGCCTTATAAGCTGCAAGCTGTTCAGTCGTTGGCAATTCACCAAAGAAGATAAGATAAGCCACTTCTTCAAATTGGCAATTTTCCGCCAGATCCTGCACATCATAACCACGATAGGTTAAGCCTGCGCCACTCTTACCAACAGTAGAAAGTGCGGTTTTACCTGCAACCTGTCCACGTAATCCTGCACCTGTCAGTACTTTTCCTTCAGCCATTTTTAATTCTCCATTTTGAATTATTTATTTAAACAATTTATCTAAAGTGTTCTCAAACGTATGATAATCAAGAAACTCGTAAAGCTCTTTACGCTGTTGCATCTTGTCCAATACATTCACTTGCGTACCGTTTTCACGGATAGAACGCATCACTTCCAATGCCGCTTTCTGCATTGCACGTGTCGCAGACAGTGGATAAAGCACCATACGAATACCTTGTTCACCCAACTCGTCTACGGTGTAATAAGGCGTATCACCAAATTCGGTAATATTTGCCAATACAGGCACACCTACAGCATCACACACTGTACGATACATGGTAATGTCAGTCATCGCTTCAGCAAAGATCGCATCCGCACCAGCTTCAACACATGCACATGCACGGTCAATCACCGCTTGTAAACCTTCTTTTTGCAAGGCATCGGTACGCGCCATCACCACAAAGTTTGAATCAGTCTTGGCATCCACCGCTGCTTTAATACGGTCAACCATTTCCTGCTGGGTCACAATTTCCTTGTTTGGACGGTGACCACAACGCTTTTGTGCAACCTGATCTTCAATATGAACGGCTGCAGCACCAGCCGCAATCATCTGTTTAACAGTACGGGCGATATTAAATGCTCCGCCCCATCCCGTATCAATATCTACAAGTAAAGGCGTATCGACACGCTCAGTGATACGACGTACATCTTCCAGGACATTGTCCAAACTGGTCATACCCAAGTCAGGCAATCCGTAAGAATAGTTGGCAACTCCTGCGCCCGATACATAAATGGCTTTATAACCCACTTCTTTCGCCATCATGGCTGCATAGGCATTCACTGTGCCGATAATTTGTAATGGCTTTTCAACTTCCAGTGCTTGTCTAAATCTTAAGCCTGCAGACATTTGTTGTGTCATCTTCCTTTCCACAGTTTCACTTTATTTATCGAAGTTTGAGTATATCCATAAACCCCTGTTTGGCCATGACTCTTTAGAATTTTTACTCTATAACTTTAGTCAAATAATTCTCAAATTTATTGCACAATAAATTTTCGTGATATTAGATATTATTTATTTTTGATAAACACAGCTTTTTTGTACGCTAAATAAGCTAAATTTGAGCTATTTTCTGAAAAATGACTTTTTCAGTTCAAATCATGCCGTACGCGAGTACACTTCTACACAGCACGCTGTGCATATATTTGTTATAATAACAATCTCCCTCCTATTTAATTGTTAGTTTTTTATCCAATATGCATAAAATCGCCCATTTAGCTCCTTTAGGTAAAGATATACCACCAACCAAGCGTGGTCATGAGCGATGTGTGGCATTATTAGTCAGTGCAACCGACCTGTTTTTAGAACGTGGTTACGATGCAGTATCACTGGATGATATTGTGCAACACGCAGGCGGATCTAAGGCTTCAATCTATAAATACTTTGGCAATAAAGAAGGCTTATTCAAAGCAATTTGTGATTATCGTCGGGAACAGTTTTTTAAAGATATCTGCATCCCTTTTGAACACGGTAAAGATGATCTTCGTGTCTATTTAATCCAAACCCTGATAAATGTTAAGCAACATTTGATGCTTCCAGAAAATGTAGCCTTCCTTCGTTTAATTATTGAACAGACACAGCGCAGCCCACAGCTTGCTCTTTACATTCACGAACAGGGTCCAAAGCATATTCAAATCGCCATAGCCAATGCGCTAACCAAAGCCGATGAAATCGGGATTATTCACTGTAAACAACCGATTTATTCTGCTCAACTGTATTTTGGCATTATCCGCAATATTGAATGGTGCGTACTTATGGGTGTGCCAATCCGTGAAAATGATCAAGAAACCATCAATTACATTACTTATTGTGTAGATCGCTTCCTGGAAGGCCATCAACCCCGTTAGATTTTTTGCAATTTGTCTCGCATATAGTATATTAGCCGATTCCGTATTTTTTTCTTAACCAACCAGCAACTAATTACTGATAATTTATTTTCAGCGGTTATTGTGGAGTAAATGATGGCTCTCCGTCACTTTCTAACTTTACGTGATTTATCGACTTTAGAACTTAACCAAATTTTGCAACGCGGGATCGAACTCAAGCGTAAGCAGCATAACAATGAAGTTTTCCAACCTTTCGTTGGTAAAGTCATGGGTATGATTTTTGAAAAATCGAGTACTCGTACACGTGTTTCGTTTGAAGCTGGCATGAGTCAATTCGGTGGTAGCGCAATCTTTCTTTCTTCACGTGACTCCCAACTTGGTCGCGGTGAGCCAGTTGAAGATTCGGCACGCGTAATATCAAGCATGCTGGATATCGTAATGATCCGTACTTTCGGCCATGATATCGTTGAGCGTTTTGCTTCTTATTCAAAAGTACCTGTAATCAATGCATTAACAGATGATCACCACCCTTGCCAACTATTGGCTGATATGCAAACTTACCTTGAACACCGTGGTTCAATTGAAGGTAAAACCGTTGCCTGGATTGGTGATGGCAACAACATGTGCAACTCTTATATTGAAGCTGCACACATGTGGGGCTTTAAATTAAAAATTGCTGCACCTAAAGGCTATGAACCACAAGAAAAATTCCTGACTGAATTTGCCTACTGTGTAGAACTTGTCGATTCAGCTGAAGATGCTGCGGTAAATGCCGATCTGATTGTGACTGATGTCTGGGCAAGCATGGGACAGGAAGAAGAGCAAAAAATCCGTGAAAAAGCCTTTGCTGATTATCAGGTCAATGAACGCTTAATGGACCTTGCTCACCCAGATTGCTTATTCATGCACTGCTTGCCAGCTCACCGTGGCGAAGAAATCTCAGAAAACATGCTTGATCACAAAAATGCTGTGGTTTGGGATGAAGCTGAAAACCGCCTGCATGCACAAAAAGCACTGGTTGAATTCTTAATTAATGAAAATTTAAAGAAAGATTAAATTTTCAGCCTCAAGTTTTCTAAAAAAGTACCTTCGGGTGCTTTTTTTATGCCTATAAATTGTTTAATTTAAATCATAAGTATTCTCAGTGATGATGATCATGCCATTTAAAACAATATTTTTATATTTAAGCACTTTTCTTATATTTAATACCGCACACGCCAAAGCCACCGAACTCGATCAATATTTTGTTAAAAAGCAGATTCTGGATTCATCTTATAAAATTAAAGACCGCAAAGCGCTGAATGAGATTTTAGATGTCATCAGTGATGAAGATTCGCGCACATTGCCTTTCCAGATCGATCAAAATATGCTGATGGAAAAATACCAAATGAGCGCGAATGGGGTAAAAATTGAAGGCATTATCACCACGCCTGATTTTACCCAGTTTGCCCAAGATGTAGGTGAAAAGGAAGTCAAAAAACTGCTGAGAAAAAATATTTTGCAGAACTGCAGCTTGTTGTTTGAAAATGAATTTCAACGTGTAAATCCATATCATGTTGAATTAAAGCTGTCATCCGAAAGTAAAAACTATGACTTTAAGATTAAGAACAGTGAATGTTCTTTTTAAACAGTCGTTTGATACGTTAGGCTAACTAACGTATCAAACCTTGCGGTTGTAAAATAATAATGATTGCCCCAATCATCACTACAATTCCGCCCAGCAGATCCCATCGACTTAAGGTGACCTGATCAACAAATCTTAACCATATCAGTGCACTAAAAATATAAATACCACCATAGGCTGCATAAATTCGCCCGGACGCTGCTGGATGTAGAGTGAGCAACCAGACAAATGCAGCCAGTGCCAAGACCGCTGGAATCCAAAACCACTGAGTTTTTCCCTGATTTAAAATAAGATAGGGAAAATAACACCCCAGAATTTCCATCACAGCAGTGACAAGAAATAAAAAGACCGTGCTTAATACTTTGGTAATTTGAATGTCCATAAATTAAAGGTCGCATCCGATTTCATTTTTCTAAAGATTTTGAAAATCATACTTGAGATAAAACACAAAAAATTTAAATTGAAACAAATAAAAAACCCGTGCGAACACGGGTTTATTTATGACTGATTTTAATTACGCAGGTTCCGCAGTCTGATCTTCAAACACTTCCAGTTTAAGACCGACTGCTTTGCCATTCTCTTTCTTCACTGAAACTGCAACATTGCCGCCATGTTCTGCCAATTCACCAAAGAGAATCATCTCGGCAAGCGGTTTTTTCAGGTGTTCCTGAATCAGACGCTGCATTGGACGAGCACCCATCAAACGGTCATAGCCATTTTCGGCCATCCATTCACGTGCACTTTGATCCACTTCAAGAATGACTTTTTTATCATCCAGCTGCGCCTGAAGTTCAGTCAGGAATTTATCCACGACATTTTCAATAACTGTGGTTGGCAATGCCTTGAATTGAATCACCCCATCCAGACGGTTACGGAATTCTGGAGAGAATGCGCGTTTCATTGCTTCCTGATTGTCATTACTATTATCTTGTTCTCTAAAACCAATGCTGGCACGTGAAATACTTTCTGCACCAATATTGGTGGTAAGAACCAGAATCACATTACGGAAATCTGACTTGCGACCATTATTATCTGTTAACGAGCCATGATCCATAATCTGCAATAATAAATTAAACACATCAGGATGCGCTTTTTCAATTTCATCCAACAGCAATACGCAATGTGGATTTTTATGAATGGCATCGGTGAGCAAACCGCCCTGATCAAAACCCACATAACCCGGAGGTGCACCAATTAAACGTGAAACTGCATGACGTTCCATGTATTCCGACATATCGAAACGGACCAGTTCCACACCCAGTAACTTTGCCAACTGTTTGGTGACTTCGGTTTTACCTACCCCGGTTGGGCCTGCAAAAACAAAGCTACCCACAGGCTTCTCCGGTGATTTCAAGCCCGCACGCGACAATTTAATTGCAGAACCAAGTGCTTCAATGGCTTCATCCTGACCAAAGACCACACGTTTAAGATCACGCTCCAAATTTGAAAGCACCGTTTTATCATCTTTCGATACTGTTTTCGGTGGAATACGGGCAATCTTGGAGATGATATCTTCAATATTTTCAACCGTGATTAACGTATCGTCTTGCTCGGCTTTCAAACGGCGCTGAGCACCTGCTTCATCAATTACATCAATTGCTTTATCTGGCAAGAAACGGTCATTAATAAACTTGGCGGATAGCTCTACCGCTGAAACCAGTGCTTTATCATCATATTTGACATGATGAAAATCTTCAAATTTCGATTTCAAACCACGTAAAATATCAATAGTTTCAGAAATAGAAGGTTCATTAACATCAATTTTCTGGAAACGGCGAGACAATGCATGATCTTTTTCAAAGACTTGGCGATACTCTTGGAACGTGGTTGAACCGATACAACGTAACGAACCATTCGATAAAGCCGGTTTAATTAAGTTTGATGCATCCATAGTGCTGCCCATGCTTGAACCTGCACCAATAATCATGTGAATTTCATCAATAAACAGGACGGCTTCCGGTTTCTTTTTCAACGCATTCAATAGTTGTTTCAAGCGTTTTTCAAAGTCACCACGGTACTTGGTTCCTGCAACCAGAGCTCCAATATCCAGACTATATATTTCTGCATGGGCTAATGGCTTCGGTGCTTTACCATTAACAATCAGCCAAGCCAGTCCTTCTGCAATCGAGGTTTTACCAACCCCCGGATCACCAACCAGCAAAGGATTGTTTTTACGGCGACGACATAAAATCTGTGCTGCACGTTCAATTTCTTTTTCACGCCCAATTAAAGGATCGGTTTTACCTTTTTGCGCTTCTGCATTCAAGTTAGTGGTATATAGATCGAGTGGGCCTGCATTTGAAGAACTCGATGTTTCTCCATCCAGCTCTTCCACTTCCTCTTCAGCCTGTACGTCTTCTTTACGTGTACCATGCGATAAATATTGAGTTAATGTTAAACGATTAATTTGATGACGTTTAAGCAAGTAAACTGCAAAAGAATCACGTTCAGAATACATCGCAACAAGAATGTCTGCACCTTCAACAGTTCGATCTCCACCACTCGATTGCACATGGAAAATCGCACGTTGCAAAATACGATCAAAGCTTTCCGTCGGATGTGGTGCCTGATCACTATGTTCGCTTAATTTAGGGGTGTGCTGCTCAACATATTCTTCCAGTTCCTTACGAAGAACGATAATGTCCGCACCACATGCTTTTAACGCATTTACTGCAGAGTCATTATCAAGTAAAGCCAACAATAAATGTTCAACCGTGAGAAACTCATGTCTCTTTTGACGAGCCATGCTTACAGCCAAACGTAATGATACTTCTAATTGACGACTGAGCATGTAATCCCCTTAATCTTTTGGCTCAATCTGACAAAGTAATGGATGACCTTGAGACCGAGCATAATTATTGACTTGGTTCGCTTTCGTTTCCGCAATGTCTCGTGGATAAACGCCTGCAACACCTTTCCCTTCATAATGTACAGTTAGCATTACTTGGGTCGCTTGGTCAAGATTCAAAGCAAAGTATTGTTGTAAAATTTCAATTACAAAATCCATAGGGGTGTAATCGTCATTCATCAAAACAACAGCATATAAGGGGGGACGCTTTAATTCAGGGGGAGCCGTTTGTACTACAACATCCCCGTCAGTCCCTTCAGCGTCATCCTGCGAGTCATTACTTAAGCGTGGACTAATATGCCAGTCGACATATCCCGATTGATGAAAAGAATTTTTGATGGTGTTTAAACAATAATGACGCTTATTCATTCGCATAGGATTTTTAATTCACATTTATTGTGCATTTGCTTCTGCTTGAGGAATTTCAGAAATAAATGCCGATTGACTCTCTATAGGTTTACCACGTCCCCAACTAAAACGCTTAATTAACGGTGTACTTGTTGCTCCGGTTAAACGCACCTCAATGAATTGTGGTGTAAAGCCGTTAGGCATGGTCCAGCGTCCGGTTAAACGTTCATAATCTTCAAAGTTAAAGTTTTTGTCTTCCATAGGAACCACCAAAACTTCAGTACCCTGAATTAAACGCAACTCCACAGTTCCTGAAACACCCCGTCTATTCGGACTGATTTGAACCAAATCAAGTTGATATTCATAGGCATTTTCTGGTAAGGGTTTAATGCCGATATTTTGTATGGTCAGACTTAAACCACCACGCTGACGCAACACTTCACGGTAAATTGCACTCAAACCTTCAGCCTGACTTTTATCTTCACGTGCCTGATTCAAAGCAGTAAACAAATCATTTGAATTACTGACCGCAACATCACGCTCCTGTACTGCCAGATTCAAATTTTTATTCAGCATTTCCAGGCTGGCTTTTTGCTTTTGCACTACTTCGACCAGCTGTTCGGCATCCGCCTCATAGCCAACCACAGTCAAACCTTGCCGATGCCCAACTGAATAGCCCAGTAAACCACTTCCCAGAACAAGAATGGCCGCACCAATTGCCAGCGGCAAATTACCCTTTAGAAAAGGTTTTTTACTGAGGAAATTCAGTTGTGACGGAGTATTTGAGTCAGAATTCGGCATCGTCATCTCTTATTTTGATTCATTCAAAACACACATTTAAATCCAAATCCAAATGTGTGTGAAGTCGAAAAACGTTTTTTATGGTAATAAGCCAATACCTGCAAGACCTGCATTCTCAGCAAAGCCAAACATCAGGTTCATATTTTGTATCGCCTGTCCTGCCGCACCTTTCACCAAATTGTCTTGTACAGAGAGCACAACTAGTTTTTTAGGCTGTGGTTTATACAAGGCTATTCGAAGCTGGTTGGCACCGCGTACCGAACGTGTTTCAGGTGAGCTGTTGGCAGGCATTACATCTACAAACTGTTCATTGGCATAGAATTGTTCATACAAGCTTTGCAAATCGGTAGCATCACCTGCATCAGTTAAATCCACATACATGGTACTCAGCATACCGCGGATCATAGGAACTAAATGCGGTACAAATAAAATGTGATTAAATACATCTTTAAGACCGGAAATATTTTCCAGTGCTTCCACAATTTCAGGATGATGACGGTGACCAGCCACGCCATAAGCCTTAAAGTTATCGGCATTTTCAGAATAAATCATACCTAGGCTGGCTTTACGCCCTGCACCAGATACGCCGGATTTTGCATCAATAATAATACTTTCCGGTTTCACCAATGCTTCAGTTTGTTTAAATAATGGTGCCAAGCCTAACTGAACTGTAGTTGGATAACACCCAGGGTTACCCACTACATTGGCTTGTTTAATTTTTTCACGATTCAGTTCTGACAAACCGTAAACTGAATCTTTTAAAATATCTGGGCAGGCATGTTCAAGACCATACCATTTTTCAAATTGTTCCAAGTCTTGCAAACGGAAATCTGCTGCCAGGTCGATGACTTTAGTATTAGCAGCGACAAGTTCTGCCGCATGTTTCATGGCTACACCATGAGGGGTTGCAAAGAAAACCACATCGCATTTTTTCAATTCATCAATGTTTAAATCTGAATATTCGAGATCGGTATGACCGCGCAAGCTTGGGAACATGTCATCGACACGGCGACCTTTTTCGGTACGTGATGTCAGTACATTAACCTGTACATTTGGGTGTCGTAGTAAAAGACGCAACAATTCAACGCCTGTATAACCTGTACCACCGACAATACCAACAGTAATCACGATCACTACCTCAAATCAAAAGTTTCCATTTCGTAACTGCGTAGTATGACAGGAAGTTTTGGTTTTCTGAACTGTTTCTCAAAGGATTGACGTTTTTTTATAAATTCAAGGCCAGTTTCTTAATTTATAGATTTAACTTCTGCTTGCATCGGTTACATCACATCGTAAACCGCGAGAAAAAATCTTGATAAAGCTTAAGCATCCTCTTATTTCGAGCTGTGGATGAAACAATCATGAAATATATGATTTTCTTAGGCTATTTTATATATACTAAATGATAAATTCATCTTGATAGAAGTATTTTTAAGTCACCCACCAATATGGCATCACAGTATTTTTTAAAATTTTCCGATGCTGTTGAAAATTGGCATCATGTTTTTGTACTTCTGCCCAAAAATGCGGACTATGATCAAAGTGCTTGGTATGTGCTAATTCATGCACACAGACATAACGAGTAATCTTTTCAGGAAATAGAACCAAGCCGCTATTCAACATAATGTCATGCTTCGATGTACAACTTCCCCATCGTGTTTTAGGCTGCCGAATCGCACATTTGCCAAAACTCAAATTACTTTCTTGGCTCACATCCCCCAAATAAAGCGGAAGATGCTGCTTTGCATAGGCGATTACAAACGCTTTTAAATATTGTTCAGGCTGACGATCACTGATCAAAAGTTTTAAATTTTCATCATCAAAAATAAAACCATGCTTTTGGCTTTGATAAATAATCTGTAAAGGCTGATCTAAATTAAACAGCTGTAATTCATTCGGTAAAGTTTTGTCTATTTGAACAATTTTTTCTTGTTGTTTCTGCCAAGTTTGAATGAGCCATTGCTCAGACTGATCTATAAAATTTTGAATTTGTCGTTTGCTGCAAAGTACCGGCGCAGTTAAACGAATCTGAGTCGGCTCAACACGTAAGCGTAAATTCTTCGCTCGCGCATGACGGACAATCTGGATTTCAGGTAGGTCGTTTAGGGTCATTTTGTTCTTTTAAAATCTCCCCAAACCCCTCTTTACAAAGAGGGGCTTTAAAGTCTCCCTTTAAGAAAGGGAGATTTAGAGGGATTTTTCTAGAAAGTTTAATTAAACCGCAGTACGCTCTTCAATACCGTTGTCTGTTGCAACTACAGCAATATCAGCTTTATTCAAAGCAAAAATACCGTTACACACCACACCCGGAATGTTATTAATGGTTTTTTCAAGTTCAAGCGCATTTAAGATATTCAAATTATGCACATCTAAAATCACATTGCCGTTATCTGTCACTACGCCTTCACGGTATACAGGGTCCCCACCTAAAGCAACAATTTTACGAGCTACCGCAGAACGCGCCATTGGAATGACTTCTACAGGCAGCGGGAAATCACGCCCCAATTGTTCTACCCATTTTGAATCATCCACGATACAGACGAATTTTTTCGCAATCGATGCCACAATTTTTTCACGAGTCAATGCAGCACCGCCGCCTTTGATCATATGCATGTGACGGTCGATTTCATCTGCACCATCCACATAGGCGTCTAAGCCACCAACGCTGTTCATATCAACCACTTCAATGCCTAATTTTTTCAAACGCTGGGCAGTCGCTTCAGAACTGGCAACAGCAGCTTCCAGTTGCAATTCTGGCAACAATTCAATGAGGAAGTTCACAGTACTTCCTGTACCTACCCCCAAAATCCCGCCTTTAGGCAAGTGTTTTAAAGCAGCTTTTGCAGCAGCTTGTTTCTTTTCATCTTGGGTAGCATACAGACTCATAACTTGGCTCAACTATTTTTTGACATTTGTTGCTGATTTAACAGCCCAAATGTACAGGGGTTTGTTACAATAAAGGCCTATTTTAAACTGTTAGATGGAAAATTAACATGCTGTCTCGTTTGGTTCGACAAATATTACAAGCAACGGTATATGACGTTGCAATCGAAACTCCACTCGAAGCAGCGCCACGAATTAGTGAAAAGCTAAACAACAACATTCGCTTTAAACGCGAAGATTTACAACCTGTCTTTTCCTTTAAACTACGCGGTGCTTATAACCGTATTAGTCAATTACCGAAATCTCAGTTGGAACGTGGCGTTATTACGGCTTCAGCAGGTAACCATGCGCAAGGTGTGGCCCTATCTGGTAAAAAACTGGGAATTCGCGCCATTATTGTCATGCCGAAAACCACGCCTGACATTAAAGTTCAGGCAGTAAAACGTTTGGGTGGTGAAGTGGTCTTGCACGGCGATTCTTTCGATGTTGCCAATAAATATGCCATTCAACGTGCTACCGAAGATGGCATGACCTTTATTCCCCCTTATGACGATGAACTGGTCATGGCAGGTCAAGGTACTATTGCCAATGAAATTTTACGTCAATGGCGTGATGTGGAATATGTATTTGTAGCTGTTGGCGGTGGCGGTTTGATTGCCGGTGTTGCGGCTTACCTGGGCGATGTCGCACCGCATGTCAAAGTCATTCCAGTGGAATATGATGAATCTGCGTGTTTAAAAGCGGCTTTTGAAGCCAATGAACGTGTGATTTTGCCATCTGTAGGTTTATTTGCTGACGGGACGGCCGTGGCTCAAATTGGTGAAAAACCGTTTGATGTAATTCGCCTGCAAAAATCAGATAACTCGGGTCCAATTGTTGAACCTAACGTCGTTCTGGTCAACACAGACGAGATCTGTGCAGCCATTAAAGATACCTATGATGAATGTCGCAGTATTGTTGAACCTTCCGGTGCCATGGCACTTGCCGGGATCAAGAAATATGTGGCAGAACATGGCATAGAAGGTAAAAACATGGTGTCGATTGTCTGCGGTGCCAACATGAACTTCGACCGCCTGCGTTATATTGCTGAACGCACAGAACTCGGTGAACGTAAAGAAGCTATTTTCGCAGTCACTATTCCAGAAGAAAAAGGTTCATTCCTGAATTTCTGCCGTGCCCTGCAAGGCCGTAACATTACCGAATTTAACTATCGTGCCAGTAATGCCAGTGCTGCTCAGGTCTTTGTCGGCATCAGCCTGAAAGGTGGTGAAAAAGAACGTCACGACATTTATGAAACTTTAACCACGCAATATGATGTTGATGACTTGTCTGATGATGAAGTTGCCAAACTGCATATTCGCTATCTGGTTGGTGGTCATGCAGACATTGAAAATGAACGTCTGTTCCGTGTGGAATTTCCGGAACGTCCGGGTGCATTGCTGACTTTCCTGGAACGTTTAGGGCCTACGCACAACATTACCCTGTTCCACTACCGTAACCACGGTGCAGCTGAAGGTCGTGTACTGGTTGGCTTAGAAGCAAGTGACGCGAAGCAGAATCCAGATGGTTTAATTGAAACATTGGAAAATATCACTTATCCATATGCTGAAATTACCAATAATCTGGGGTATCAACGATTCTTGAAATAATTTTTTAGCATGACTTGAAATAGCCTGTATTCATACAGGCTATTTTTTTGCATTTAACTCTCATTATTAAAAAAATAGTTAGACAAATCACATCAATCAAAAGCTGCACATGAGCTGTTTTATAATTTTGAGCTAATCATTTCCTGTTTAGAATTCAGTTGAATGACGTTATTCAATACTTAAGCTAAAGTTTAACACGCAAACTCTAAAATTTAGTGGCATCATAGTCGTTGAAATATGATGTAAAAATTGAAAACGAATTAGGATTAAAAACACATGGCACAGTTTGCAGTGATTGGTTTGGGTAGTTTTGGTGCAACCGTCGCAACCAAATTAGCCATGTTAAACCATGATGTGATTGGTATAGACAGCAATAAAAAATATGTAGAAACCTTTTCTGATCAGCTGACTCATGCAGTCATTGCCGATGCCACAGATGAACATGTACTCAAAGAACTGAATATTCAAAACTGTGAAGCCGTGGTGGTGGCTATTGGCGAAGATATAGAAGCTAGCATCTTATGTGTCCTACATCTAAAAAATATGGGTATTAAAAAAATTTGGGCTAAGGCCAAATCACAAGCCCATCACATGATTTTGACTCATCTTGGCGTGAATAAAATCATTCATCCTGAAGAAGATATGGGTAATCGGGTTGCCCAGTCATTAAGCTACCCGATGGTCAGTCGTTATATGGGTTTAGAAGACAATCATTTCATCGTTAAAATTGAAATTAAAAAGAGTCAGCAGGGAGAACGTTTTCATCAGCTTATGAGTCATGTTCCTGAAATTAAAACGATTCTGCACAAACGCGGCAAAGAGGTTTCATATAACATTGATCCTAATTTAATTATGCAAGAAGGTGATATCTTAGTCGTGGAAGGTGAAATTGAACCCTTAAGAAAACTGTCTGCCCGGTTTAAATAAAATATGAACCAAGCGCAAAACAAAAATCCAAATACGGTCAATCTAAGCCCACCCAGTTTACTGGCACTGGGTTTCTTGAGCTTTATCGTTGTCGGAACTTTATTGCTCAAACTCCCGATTTCACATCATGGTGAATTAAGCTGGCTCAATGCCCTGTTTACTTCAACGTCTGCCGTGACTATTACCGGGCTGTCTGTAGTCAATGTCGGAGACGCCTATACCACCTTTGGCAAGGTCGTCATTATGCTGTTATTGCAAAGCGGCGGCCTAGGTTTTATGACCTTTGCCATACTGGCTGCACTGAGCCTTTCTTCCAATATCAGGCTCAAACAGCAAATGATGGCGCAGGAAACCATTGGTCAAACCAGCCTGGCTAAAGTGTCATTCACCATTAAAGGGGTGCTGTTATATTCCCTGTTTTTTGAAGCGATTGGCACATTGATTTTAACTATTGCCTGGATGCCAGAATACGAGTTTTCCCGCGCCTTTTTTTACGCGGCTTTTTATAGTGTTTCGGCTTTTAATAATGGTGGTTTCTCGCTTTTCCCAAACAGTTTAATGAGTTTTGCAGGCCATTACTTTATTACCTTTACCATTAGTATGCTCTATATTATTGGTGGAATTGGCTTTGTCGTGCTGATGGATATCCAGCGCACTCGTCGCTGGAAAAAATTAAGTGCCAATAGCAAATTAATACTCTCTACCATTGCAGGTTTAAACTTATTTGCCTTTATCGTAATTTGGGCACTGGAAGCCAACAATCCCCTAACCCTGGCGAATATGAGCCTGGGTGATCAAGCCCTAAACGCCTGGTTCCATGCCACCGTTCCGCGCTCATCCGGTTTTAACAGCCTGGAAATGGCAAACATGACCGATGCTTCCACCTTAGTCACCATGATCCTGATGTTTATTGGTGGCGGTTCACTCAGCACGGCTGGCGGTATTAAGGTGGGTACTTTTATTATTGTGGTCTTAACTGTGATCACTTTTTTACGACGCTCGGAAGAATTAACCGTATTCAATCACTCAGTTTCTAAAACCACCTCATTTAAAGCCTTAGCCGTGGTTTCCATTACGGCCATACTGATATTTTTAGGATTATTTACGCTTCTTATTCTGGAGCCCAGCAAAAACTTCCTGGATTTACTCTTCGAAGCAGTTTCTGCCACCTGTACGGTAGGATTATCACGTGGCATTACCAGTGAATTACAGCCGGCAAGTCTGTTTGCGTTAATCTTACTGATGTTTGCGGGGCGTTTGGGGCCACTGACTCTAGCCTACCTGATTGCCACCCCGAAAAAAAGCCGTTTAAAACATCCACCGGCAGATATTCAAATTGGTTAAACCCGATTCAATAAAAAACCACTCATACAGAGTGGTTTTTTATCATTCATGGATAAATTTTAATACCAATTCATTAAGGATACACCTAAACCGACATAAGTGGCTCGATGATTATAATCAATCAGGCTTTCACCATAGCCATCAAACAATTGAAAATGACCACGCAATTTACCGCTAATCGGGAATGCCCAATCAAACTGCATAGCCCCATGCGCATCATTACCATCTTTTAGCGAGTGACGCAGCATCAGGGAAAATTCATGATCATTCTTGCGGTAGAATGCAGTTAAATCACCACGACCAATATAGTTTTTAATATCTGGGTTGTTATCATCTTTTGCATCTTCTTCAATGCGATACCAAGGACGTAGCATCAATGCAAAGTTGTCGCGTTCTAAACCGACATTAAAAATAATACGGTTCCAGCTACGTGATAAAGGATCGGCACGGCCATTGGACTGATGGTTAAAGGTCACGCCTAGTAAACGTGCATTTAAGCCCAAAATTTCATAATTGGTCCGAAAAACTAGACTGGCTTCAGGCTCATAGTTGGTTTCACGGAAAGGACGTGAGGCATCTGCATTATAAACCTGCCAGTGTGATGACTGGGTATAACCTAGCCAGATATCGCCATTATCACCAAACAGGTTTTCAACTGCTTTGGTTTTTAAAGACAACTGGAATTTCGCTTCCATCGATTTCAGGTTTTGCTCATCACCCACCTGTACCGTGTTATTTTCATTCGGACTGAAAGGACGTTCGTTTTTGTCTGAAGTCCAGAATCCTGGAAGCAGATAAACCGGTTGGTGCGCACGAATATTCCAGGTTCCAAGTTTACTTTCAGAAGACAGCTCCCAACGCTTGTCCAGCAAAGACGTATTGGGATCAATTTTTGGCCCCTCAACTGCAAAGACATTACTCATCCCATGACTGATTTTTTCTTTGATCGTTTCTGGCTCAGTCGGTGCAGGTGCAATTTGATTGGCTGCCTGACGTTCAGACACCAGTGCCGTTTTTTCTGTTTCAGGCACCTTGAACAAAGTGTCATAACAGGCCAGACGATCCGCATTGGACTCTAATGCCACGCATGCTTCCGGACTTGCGGGTGTAATGAGAGATTCTGGTTTTTGTGCATGAATACTCGCCGCATACAAAGAACTGAGCATGATCATGCTCAGTTGCAATGTAGTGCGTTCAAGCGTTTTGAACGCCATAGGGTTTTACCTCAAATGATATCTTTAGTTCACTTGCTTAATATCAAAACCAAGTTCAAGCAGCGCTTCACGCTTAGCTACGGGTGCAACCACAGCCTTGACTGGTTTTTGCTGAACCAAATATTGTTCTGCAACCCGTTTTAAATCATCCAGAGTTACAGCAAGTAAACGTGCACGTAATTGCTTGCGCACTGCAGGTGTACGTGCATGCAATAATGCATAGCAGGCAGTAATGGCTTCCCCGGCAGGAGAACCCGGTTTATCCATGCTTGCAATTAAGCCCAAGATTGCTTCTTCCAGTTGATGCGGTTTGTGTTCTGTATTCAGCAACCAGTCAAGACTGGCGTCAAAATCTTTAAAAGTTTCTGCCAAACGTGGATCACGATAGCTATAAAAACGGAACGAACAGGCATTGCCATCGTAGCTTGCTCCACCGCCGTACGCCCCGCCTTTTTCACGAATTGCACTATGCAAGAAGCCATTACGCAAATAAGCAGCCAAGACCATGAGAGGTGCAGCATCTGGATGAGAAACCTCTACTGCAGCATAAGCAGCAGCACAGAATTGAACATTGGCTTGAATCAGCCAAGCTTCGTCATTATTGCTATTTTCTGTGATGATTTGAGTTAATTCTACCGGACTTTTATCAATAGCTAACTTGTCCCAAACGTCTTGCACTTCTTCAATCAAACGATCGGACTGATGTTCTTCACACACCAGCAAGAATTGTTTTGGTGCCTGTAAAAGTAAACGATGAATGGCTTTTAATTCTGCAATTAATGCATTATAAGCAGTTTCATCACTTTCAATTTTACTTACCAAATCGCCTAACCAGTTCAGCGCACCCAGACCGGTATTTTGATAGTCACGCTGTGCCAAAGCACTGTGGTTACGCCCTGCAATTTGCATGGCATAACTATGACCAGAACCGGAAATACGTGAATTCCAGCGTGTTTTACGTTGTTGCAATAATTCAATAATACGGTCTTTTTCATCAAAACGCAGTTGTTCAAATGCCAGTTTCAACAGGCGGATGGCTTCAAAATTATTCACCAATGATTTGGTGGTCAACGTAAGCCATGCGCTAATCTTGTTTTTATCATCATATTTTGAACGTAGAGATGCACCCATCCCCACGCCACCACTCACCGCAGTTTGCAGTTGTTGCAGTTCCAGATAGTCGTATTCACCCGCACCAACTTCACCCAGCAAAATTGAAAGTAAATTGAAATATGGCGACTGAACCACCTGATCTGGAATTTTTACCAACACCTGTTGATAGTAAATGCCATTGGTTCCGGCATGATACAGATTCAAAGGCGTGTCTAAATTATTGCTGATAATTTCACGCAATTGACCTTGGACGATGTGCAAGTCTGCAGGAACGTCTTCCAGACCGACTTTCGGTAACAGGTTCAAATCATCCGGCGTATCCTGACGGACTTTTAATGCTTCGGTTTGCTTGATGATTTCCGCTTTTTGCTCATCAGTGAGTTGGGCACCAATTTCAGCCAGACGCGCTTTTTCCGCTTCAGCTTCCCGGGCAGATTTTGTGGCATCCGGCACCAAAGTCATCTGTACACGATGCGGATTATCCAGCAGATATTCTTTAATCAGGTTGGACAACCACATTGGGTCTTTGAGTTCTTCTTTCACCTGTTCAATCGCCGTGTCTACATCCCAGACCTGAATCGGATCGCTGTGATGAATCACACTGCTTAATCCATTTAAAATCAGGCTTAAACCATACGGCATGCCATCGCCATTGATTTCACGCTGATGTAATTCGATTTGATGCAAAATCGCATCCACCATTTCAGCATCAACCGGTTTAGAAGCAACTTCTTCAAGAACCTTAAACACACCGTCTTTAAATTCCTGGGCATGTTCAGGATTTGAACCTTGCACACCACAGAAGAAGGTCATTTCAAAGTTGGAATCATCTACGCCCATAATTGGACCGGTAGACTGTGCATAATCACAGGTTTCAAGGTAATGACGTAAGGGCGAAGCTGAATCTTCCAGCAAAATCCCTTCAACCAGACGCATCCCCAAGCGCAATTTAATATCACTGGCTTGCGGCAACAGCCATGAAATCACGTGATAGGTTTTATCCTTCAGGTCTTCTGCATCTACAGCATAACTTTCTGTGACTTCAAGCGGTACAGTTAAACGGGTTTCGGGTGTTGAATGTAAAGTTTGACCTTTTTCAAATTTAGACAAGGCTAAAGTTTCAAATTGTTCCTGCAAGTAATAAGCCGATTCATTGCCAAAAGTCATAAATACCGCATTACTTGGATGGTAATGTGACTTATAGAAATCAACCAACTCAGGGTAAGTTAAATCCGGAATATTCTTAGGATCGCCACCGGAATTGTAATGATAGGTAGTATGCGGGAATAAATGATGCGCCAATTGATGATAAAGCTGATCTGAAGGAGAACTCATTGCTCCTTTCATTTCATTAAAGACCACACCTTTATAAACCGGTTCGCCATTTTCCAGCTCAATGCGAATACCTTCCTGAGCAAAATCAAGTTCATTTAAATTGGCAGCAAAAGCAGCATCTAGATACACTTCCAGCAGGTTCTGGAAGTCTTTTTTGTTTTGCGTGGCAAAAGGATAGGCGGTCCAGTCTGCTGAAGTAAACGCATTCATAAAGGTATTGAGCGAACGACGAATCATCAGGAAAAATGGGTCACGGACCGGAAATTTTTCCGAACCACAAAGCGCAGTATGTTCTAAAATATGCGCCTCACCTTTTGAATCCATGGGCTGGGTACGAAATGCCACCAGAAAGACATTTTCATCCAGATCACTGGCCAGATGATAATGTATAGCACCCGTGGCTTTATGCTTATATTCAGACACCCGAATATCTAGGGCTTCAACATGGTGTTGACGGATCAACTGAAACGCAGGATGAACAGTTTGAGAAATGGTTTCAGTGACATCTACAGTCATGTGATCTCCAACATTTAAATATTTATAAGATGGTTTTGATTATACCTGAATATTGCACTATTTGGATTTGTACAGTTACCAAATTCCAAGCATTTTGGTCCATTTTAAATCACGGAATATTTCAATCAGATTTCGGAATTTTTTAATGTAACTTTATCAAAAATGAATTCAAGATAAGGGTCAGACAGGTATTCAAAAAATAGTGGAAAACAAAGCGATGAATGCAACAAACAAGAGATTAAGTTGAAATAATTTTTAATTATCAATTTAGACTAATATCTGAATAATGAATAGCATTTAAAAAATAACTTCATTATGACACCATCAAGCCTACTCAGACTTAACGGTGTCATAAGTGAAAATAAAAACTAGATCAAATATTTGAAATAACTGTAGTTAGGATGATTTTCTACAAACACATAGTTTTGCTTTTGATAAAAATGCGCTGCATTTTTAGTATCTGTATTCAGGCACAATGCTGAAAAGTTGGCACGTGCCTCTTTTTCCAGCTGTTGTAACAGTTGCTTGCCCACACCATGCTTGCGGTATTTCGGTAATACATAAAAACGACGCACCCGCCCAATACGCGCATCAATTTCATTTTCATTCCACTGCTGGTTTAAACCGCCACAAGCCACAAGCTTGTCATCATCATAGCCCAACAGCAGAAATTCACCAGGTTGATCAAACCGGTTCTTGCCACTTTCGAACTCTTCAATCAATCGATCAACAAACTGAAATCCTTCTTTCTGTGCCTGCTTGGCTAATTCCTTGATTTGTTCAGGTAATTGCTCAGCTTTATCAATCGTGATATTCATCTAACCTTCCTTATTCTGTCCTATATAGTATTTTGAACGAATAAATTGACTCTATATTGAATTTTATTCATCAATCTACAGCAATCATGAGCATTGGTGTAAACTTAACGTTTTAATTTAAATGTGAATGAAAGACATGACAACTGTTGATCTTTTTGCAATTGGTAATGCATTAATCGACCAAGAATTTAAAGTCTCTGACGATTTCCTGATTCAACAAAATTTGCAAAAAGGCACTATGCAGTTGACTGATGGTGAAACGCAAGCAAATTTATATAATAATTTAAAAGAAACGCAAGTATACAAAGGTCAAGCATCAGGTGGATCTGCTGCAAATACCACCGTTGCATTTAGTGCTTTAGGCAGCACAGCCTTTTATGCTTGCCGCGTGGGTAACGACGAACTTGGTCAGATTTACCTGAAAGGCTTAAATGATGCCGGCATTCAAACTGCAGCACAATCCGTCAGTGAGGGCGTGACTGGAACCTGTATGGTTCTGGTGAGTCCAGATTCTGAACGTACCATGCAAACTTACCTTGGTATTACCGCTGAACTGAGTGAAGCACAAATCGATTTTGAACCCTTAAAAACTGCAAAATGGCTGTATATTGAAGGCTATTTGTCCACTAGCGACACTGCAAGACAAGCGGTTAAACAAGCCCGTGAAATTGCAAAAGCACATGGGGTAAAAATTGCCTTAACCCTTTCTGATCCAGCAATGGTGCAATATGCGCGTCAAGGGCTGGATGAGCTTTTGGATGATGGTGTCGATTTATTGCTTTGTAATTATCATGAAGCTTTAATGTATACGGAAACTGATTCAATTGAAGCAGCTTTGGCTAAATTGCAATTAAAAAGCAAATACACTGTCATTACATTATCAGCTGAAGGTGCTTTGATTTCCGATTCTGAGCAAATCCTGAAAGTTCCTGGTCGTAAGGTGACTGCGGTAGATGCCAATGGCGCTGGTGATGCCTTTGCAGGTGCGTTCCTGTATGCACTCAATGCAGGTTTAAGCCTTAAAGTGGCTGCTGAATTATCAATCTTGATTTCAAGTGAAGTGGTTTCACAATTTGGACCACGCCTGAGTGTAGAAAGTTATGCAGAATTATTAAATAACTTCCACAAGGAATGTGCATAATGATTAAAATTGCCATGATGGAAGAAATCCCTGAACGTGAAGCACGTTCATACGAAACGCCAAATGGTGACAATATTTTCATTACCCAACGTGATGGTTCATTCTTTGCCTATCAAAATCTCTGCCCTCACTTACAGGTCGAACTGGAATTTCTGGAAAACCAGTTTTTAGATCGTGATCAGGAATATATTGAATGCTCCACTCATGGAGCCCTGTTTCTGGTTGAAACCGGTGAATGTATTTCTGGTCCCTGCTTAGGACAATCACTTGAAAAAGTAAAGATTAATGTGCATTCTGATGGTGGAATTTACCTGAAAGAAGAATAAAACTTATGGAATTTGCCATGCTTGAGTTTCTACAAAACTATAACTTAATCCCGTTTCATTTAAGTTTACTGGCTTTAATTTTACTCAGCATGGCAGAAACCATTGGCTATTACTTTAATATTCGTCCGACTGAGTTTCTAAAAACCCTTTATCCAAAGAAACTTACCGACTCCCCTCTACTCAATGTCAAATTCTCCAAAACACTAATTGTGGTGTTTTTACTGATGAACTTCAGTTTCGCAGGCTATTTTCTGCAACTTTGTGTATTTGCACAGCAGAAGGCATTCTTGCCTGCTTATTATCTGATGATCCCGGCACTGATCATTGCGGTGTTTTTCACTGTATTTATGATTCATTGTCTTGACCAGGTCATCAAGCCAACGCTTACTAAACAACAGGTCAGTCTGCTGGGACGTTTGGCGACCATTTCCAGTGGCAATGCGCGTCCGGGATTTTCCGCACAGGCACGGGTACGGGACAGTTTTGGTCAATTACATTATGTCCAGGTCGAGCCTGAATTTGGCGAACTGGAATTTCAATCGCAGATTATTTTAATCCGCCTAAAAAAGTCCCACTATATTGCTAAAAAAATTTCAAAATCCAATAATTTATTTAGCATGGAAAATTCACAATAATCTTGCCTTACCCTACCGTCAAATTGAACATTAAATCATTAGAATTCACTCATAACGACTGACTCTCTCCTCCTGCTGTTAAAATTTGCAAAAAGCCCATACATTACCAGCGAAATTTATTCCAGTTTTCAGGGTTTGCCCAGAATTTGGAGTTAAACCAGTCAGGCACATGCTTATACGTTAAAATATTGAATTGCCACAATGCAAAATCACTGTCATGACGGGTTTTATCAATGAGCTGGGTAAAGCCCAAAGCGCGCAATAATTTTTCATCTTGCAACCGGCTCACCACAACAATTCGTTTTGCCATCAGGTCTCGCAATCTCACTAACAGCTGAGACTTCTGCACATCAGAAAGTACAGCCAACTCTTGTGAATCCATCACTACAAAACCCAGATCATATCGCCGGGTAAAAGGCAGATTTAAAAACTCAGTTACGTTAAAATAGTGCCATTGAATTGATTGATTATTGTCGTATTGCGCAATATTTTGACCAATACATAATGCAGTTTGGATAGGCTGTTCGTTGGATAAATCGTCTAGCATTGAAGTAATGACATTTTGTTCAGCCATAACTGCATCCTTATTATTGAAGAGAGTATTTTGTATGGAACTACAAGGCATTTGCCATAAAATGCATGCAGGTCTTAAGGACCTTAGTGTAACTGATCGACATACACACAAGGCAAATGTTGAATATAAATTTATTCTAGATCGTTCAGAAGTTGATCTACCATTCAATTTAGGCCAAGAAATCGAGATTGAATGGACAGGTAATATCTATTGTGTATCTTGTGGTAGTAAAACCAGCAAATCCTTTTCGCAGGGTCATTGCTTTAAATGTTTCAAAACCAAAGCGTCTTGTGACATGTGTATTATGAAACCGGAAACCTGTCATTATCACCTCGGGACTTGCCGTGAGGACAGCTTTGCCAAAGAGGTCTGTTTCCAGCCCCATATTGTTTATCTGGCCAATTCAAGCGCATTAAAAGTCGGCATTACCCGTCTTGGACAAATGCCAACACGCTGGCTGGATCAGGGTGCAACACAGGCATTACCCATTATGAAAGTGGGTTCGCGCCGTCTCTCAGGCCAACTGGAAATTATGTTTGGAACACAGGTAGCGGACAAAACCGATTGGCGTAAACTGCTCAAAGGCGAAGCTGAACCGCTCAATTTAATTGAGGTACGTGAACAGCTACTGGAAGAATTTGCACCGAAAATTCAGACCATTCGTGATGAATTTAATCAGAACCTCGAGTTCAATGAAACGATTGAAGTCATGGAAGATGAGCTGCCACGCGAGTTTGTCTATCCAGTCGAGCAATATCCTGAAAAAATCAAGTCGCACAATCTGGATAAAACACCGATTATTCGTGGCAAATTACTGGGCATTAAAGGACAATATCTAATCTTGGATACCGGTGTCATTAATATCCGCAAATATTCAGGCTATGAACTAAAAATCCGTGCTGAATAACTTTAAATTCAACCATAAAAAAACCTGCGTTAACGCAGGTTTTTTTATTTCACTTAAGATTACTTAATCTTCGCATGTGATTTTAGATATTGCGTGTAATCATCCAGTTCCTGCTGACCGCGAAGCTGTTGATACAGCTTGGACAATTCACCCAATTGTTCATTGGTTAAGGCATTCGACGTGGTCTTGTTCACATTTGACACAGCCACTACCACCAACTCATCTGGCAATGAAGCAGTTGTCACTGACCACATGCCTGCTTTCGGTGCCGGAACACTGAATGCCGCACGTTCAATCTCACGTTTCAAGCCTTGAGAACGTGCAAATACACCGGCACTTTCAAAAGCAATCTGACTTTGTGCCAAAGCGCTAGCAGCCGGTTGCGATTTGAAGTTATTCAATGCTGTCTGGATTTTCGCTTTAGCTGCATCAACTGCTTTTTGTTCAATCAGTTTGGCTTTTACACGTGGCGTTGCTTCAGCCAAAGTCTGTACTCCAGCTGCATGATAGTTACGCACTTTCACCCAAACGGTATTACCATTTGCCATTTGAATGCTGCTAGAAGCATTGCGATCACCATTTTTCACATCATCATTAAACAGCTTAACTTTGACATTGGCATCACTCAGTATAGGATGCTGTGTAGACAGGGTCATACCTTTCACAGATTGAACTGTCACACCCTTAACTTCCTGAGCCACCACATCCAGTGCATCGCTACCTACAACCAACTCATTCAGGCTATTTACAGCATCTGAAAATGAATTCGCCGTTTTGTTCTTTTGCAACTCTGCTAACAGGCGTGGTTTTTCAGTTTCAAATGAAGGCAACTTCACAGCAGCTGCTTCTGTTTCAATTAAATGATAACCATACTGGGTTTTAACCGGCGCTGAAACTTGTGCTGGTTTTAAAGAAGCAACAGTTAGATCGAATGCATCACCAAACACACCTTTGGCATAAGCTTCTACCACACCGCCCTTGGTCTTCGATTCAGTATCATCCGAATACTGTGCCGCCGCTTGGGCAAAAGACATACCTGCTTTAATTTTCGCAGCGACTTCAGTGGCCAATTTTTTCGCTTCAGCATCTGAACGGGTATCTACGGTAATTAAAATATGTTTTACCAATGGCTGAGCATTTTTCTTTTGTGCATCAACAAATGCACTATAAGCTTGCTGCAATTCAGCATCTGTCACTTGAGTATTCGCTGGTGCAACATTGGCTGGTGTGAGCACAACATAATCAACGTCCACACTGGCTACCTGCTTAAATGCATTTTGATGCTTGTTGTAGTAAGCAGCAATATCTTGAGGTGTGACTTTGATATTTTTCTTGTATTCATCCAGTTTAATGCTGGCAAGATGCAAGGTGCGTTGTTCAGTTTGCAAATTGGCAATTTGTTGAATATCAAGCTTGCTCACCAATGCATAATCCATAAATGTTGACGTCACCATTTTTAAGGCATGGTCTTTACGCAAGTTTGCAATCAGAGCCTGACTGGTCATACCCACTGAACGTAAATAATTTGAATATAAGGCTTCAGAAAACTTACCGCTTTCCTGAAAGCTCGGTTGCTGGGCAATCATTTGTTCAATTTGTGCATCACTCAAAGAAATACCCAACTCTTCCGCTTGTTGTAATAACAAGGTACGAGCAACTAGACTCTCCATCGCCTTATTTTCGATAAAAGATTGATTCAGTAAAGTTTCGTCGCCATTGGCATAAGCCAGGTATTGTTCTTTAAATGTTTTGCTCAGCGATTCTAATTCTTTTTTAGAAATTTCTTGGCCATTGACCAATTTTGCCGTGTCTTCAGATTTTCCACCGCTAAAATATCCTTCAATACCTACAAGTGCTAAAGGGGTCAAAAACAAAATGAGCAAAGCTTTGCCCAACCAACCTTTAATAACTTTACGAAAAGATTCCATAAGTATTCCAATATTTTATTTGTGGGCGATTTTACCCGAAAACCTGCTTTGAATGAATGCGTTCAGACTGTAAATCGGCATTATTAATAAAAAACGCGCCATATAGGGCGCGTTGATAGGCTTTCAAAAAGATTAAGCTACAGAATCTTTTAAACCTTTACCTGCTTTAAAGCTTGGTACTTTGCTTGCTTTAATTTCTAAAGCTGCACCAGTTTGCGGGTTACGACCTGTACGTGCCGCACGTTCTTTAACGTTAAATGTACCAAAACCAACAAGTGTAACAGTATCACCAGATTTAAGTGCTTCAGTAATTGAAGCAATAGTTGCATCTAAGGCTTTACCTGCATCAGTCTTAGACAATCCCCCTTTCTCTGCAATTGCATCGATTAATTCTGATTTATTCATGAAGATTACGTCCTCTTAATATCGTTTATTTAAGGTCTAAGGATTCCATAACACCTTTATATCAATGCTTTGGGGCAAAACGCAATACTCTGAATAGGCTTTTCTACAAAATAATTGCGAAAAAAATTGTTGAAAAATGCAGAAAAAGCCAAAAAGTTTCATTTTTTTAATATTTGTGCCTTGAGTATTTTATTTTCTTCAATAAGACAATCGACCTTGTTATGTAATTGTAATATGAGACTTTCTAAATGTTGAATATCTTTTACCCTGACCAAACCAATTCTGTTTAAAGAATGGTTAACACTATGGTCGAGCAATTTTTCCACCTTATCTTTGGTATCATTGACCGATTCTTTGGCTTTTTCCGAGACTTTTTCTACGGTTTGATCGGCAATTTCAGTGGTCTTAGATTCCAGCTCCTCCCCCACCTTGACTAAAGAGTCAAAGAATTTGTTTCCTTCCTCTTCTGCACGTGAAAAAGCACCCAAACCCGCAAGCCATATTTGTTGAGTATATTTACGAAAATCCAGACCCGACTTACGGCCTGAACGTAATTTATTCTTTGTTTTATCAGGATTTTCATTTTTTAGTTGATCAATCTCTTGATCTGTTTTTGATTTATCCATACCCGCCATCTCCTAGCCTATTTTCTATACAACTTGAATATAATTACTCAAAAAATACAGCTATAATAGCAAATTAAATACTTGATCGATTTGCTAAACTGTTCTACAAAGCAAGATTAATATATTTGTTATAAGTCCTGAAACACATTTTCGAGCATAGGATGCTCCTTTCAGGTAAGGATTAAGTTTTATGAGTGAATCGCAACAAGGTCAGAATCAACCGCATTTGTTGCTCACAATGACCATGATTGTTTTAGAAACAATCTTTACCTTCATCTTAAACCATGATCGGGTCGTTGGCTTGCAGGCTAAAAAATTTATAGACCAAAAAATCACCATTAAAATTAACAGCTATTTGCCTTATTTCGATTTTTATGTTGTTTTCACTGAACAAGGCATACTCTTTGACAGCAAAGCTCCCGAGAAAGTAGTCGATCTGGATATCCGCACTACCCTCATGGATTTAATTAAAGTATTTGTCTTTGCCAATCGCCGCAGTATTAAAAAAATGCGTATTGATGGTGACAGTACCTTAAAAGATGAGTTTCGAGATTTAAGCTTGCTGTTCAGCTTTCCAAAAGTTTTATCCGACTGGAAACAGTGGCTCAGCCAACCCGCTGATGAACAGGAAGTTATTTCTTCCAAAAAGCGTATTGCTCCCCTATTAGAAAAAATTGACCAGCAACGTTCAAAGATCAATACCTTAGAGGTAGAAGTCAAACAATATAAGAATCGCATTCGGCGTATGCAACAAAAACAAAAAAGAGTGAATGTCACTTTTAGTCTAATTATCGTGCTATTAGTTGCGTTATTAGTATATAATTACTGGATTGTATAAACATATAATTTTCCTATAAAACAAAATAATTTAAAGACCAATAAAAAAACTTGACTATTTTAGTCAGGATTCATAAAATCAATTCATCTAGTCTTAATATGTGTATCGAATCATGCGTCTTACTACTCGCGGTCGTTACGCAGTGACTGCTCTACTTGATTTAGCTTTGCAGCCAACTGAACAAACGATTACGCTTGCTGAAATTGCAGCTCGTCAAAGTATTTCTGTTGCTTACCTTGAGCAGTTATTTGCGAAACTCAAGCGCCACGGCTTAGTTTCTAGTGTTCGTGGGGCCAACGGTGGTTATCACCTGGCTCGTAGCGCTGAAGAAATCACAGTATTAGAAATTATTGAAGCTGTAAACGAAGCAGTTGATGCAACACGTTGTGATCATAAAGGTAATTGCCAGAATGGTGCAATGTGCTTGACTCATGATTTATGGCAAGAACTCTCCCACCACATTGCCGATTATTTAGCAAAAATCACCCTTGCTGATCTGGTCGCACGAGACAACGTTCAAACCGTTTCCATTCGCCAAAATACAGCATCATTTGATTCAGCCCTTTTATCGGTTACAGGTATTTGACATGAAACGTCCGATTTATCTTGATTATGCAGCAACCACTCCTGTAGACCCTCAAGTTGCAGAACGCATGATGGAGTGCTTAACTTTCGACGGTACTTTCGGTAATGCTGCATCTCGTTCTCATGCTTACGGTTGGCAGGCTGAAGAAAAAGTAGAATATGCACGTGAACAAGTTGCGAACTTGGTCAAAGCAGATCCACGCGAGATTGTTTGGACTTCAGGTGCCACAGAATCTGATAACCTGGCACTCAAAGGTGTGGCTCAGTTTTACGCGTCTAAAGGCAAACACATCATCACCAGTAAAATTGAACACAAAGCAATTTTAGATACTTGCCGTGAATTAGAGGAAGAAGGTTTTGAAATCACCTATCTTGAGCCACAACCACAAACAGGCTTAATTACCCCTGAAATGGTTGAAGCCGCTATTCGTCCAGATACCATTCTTGTTTCCCTGATGATGGTCAACAACGAAATTGGTACCATCACTGACATTGCAGCTATCGGTGAAATTACCCGTGCCAAGAAAATTTTCTTCCACGTTGATGCGGCTCAAGCTGCAGGTAAAGTAGAGATTGATCTTTCAACTTTAAAAGTTGATTTAATGAGTTTCTCTGCTCACAAAATTTATGGCCCTAAAGGTATCGGTGCGTTATTCGTTCGTCGCTCACCACGTGTACGCCTTAAAGCACAAATGCATGGTGGCGGTCATGAACGCGGTATGCGTTCAGGTACACTTGCAACCCACCAAATCGTAGGTATGGGTGAAGCATTTGAACTTGCAGGCAAAAATCTGGAAGCTGAACAAGCCCGTTTACGTATCCTCCGTGATAAATTATGGAACGGTTTACAAGGTCTGGAACAAGTATTCTTAAACGGTCATCCTACTTACAACGTTGCAAACTATCTGAATGTCAGCTTTAACTTTGTTGAAGGCGAATCATTGATGATGGCATTGAAAGATGCAGCTGTATCTTCTGGTTCAGCATGTACTTCTGCAACTCTTGAACCGTCTTACGTACTTCGTGCGCTCGGTCTTTCTGACGAACTTGCTCACAGTTCAATCCGTTTCAGCTTCGGTAAATACACTACTGAAGAAGATATCGATCACGTTCTTGAAATCACTAAAGCTGCTGTTGAGAAATTACGTGAACTTTCTCCGCTTTGGGATATGTATAAAGAAGGTATCGACCTTTCCACTGTTGAATGGGCTGAACACTGATTCATGATCTGGAGATAGCTTTAAAATTTAAAGCTATCTCATTGATAAACGTAATTTCACCCCCATATTAATCTTAAGGCTGACCCCGAGGTTTGGAGAAGCATCATGGCTTATAGCGAAAAAGTAATTGATCATTACGAAAACCCTCGTAATGTTGGCGTTTTAGACAAAAATGCTGAAAATGTTGGTACAGGTATGGTAGGTGCACCGGCTTGTGGTGATGTCATGCGTCTTCAGATTCAGGTGAATGATGAAGGTGTGATTGAAGAAGCACGCTTTAAAACTTATGGTTGTGGTTCTGCGATTGCATCTAGCTCGCTTGTGACTGAATGGCTAAAAGGTAAAACTCTGGACGAAGCTCAAGCAATCAAGAACATTGACATTGCAACTGAACTAGCTTTACCTCCAGTAAAAGTACACTGTTCTGTACTGGCTGAAGATGCGATTAAAGCTGCTGTTGAAGACTATCGCAGCAAAAAAACAAAAGCTTAAGTGTTTCGAGTTTTTGATCAAAGATTAACGGAGTTTTCATGATCCATTTAACTGAAAATGCTGCAACTCATATCAGCAATTACCTAAAGAATCGTGGTAAGGGTGAAGGCATTCGCGTTGGTGTGAAAACTTCAGGCTGCTCTGGTTTGGCTTATGTACTCGAATTTGTCGATGAAGTCGATACCCATGACCAGATGTTTGAGCAGTTTGGCGTTAAAGTTTTTGTTGACCCGAAAAGCCTGGTTTATCTTGAAGGTATGGAGATGGACTACGTGAAAAACGGTCTCAATGAAGGCTTCGAATTTAACAACCCGAATAAAAAAGGCGAATGTGGCTGTGGTGAATCTTTCACCGTTTAACCACTCCATGCTCTCTCTTTTGATGATTAAAACAGTGTAAAATGCACTGTTTTAATTGCATTTATAGCAGTCACTTTTGCATATCTATCGCGGATCCAATCTCCCATGAATCATTTTGAGCTGTTCAACCTCCCTGTAGCACTCGATATTGATTTGGCAGCATTAAAAAATGAATTTTTAAAGTTGCAGCAACAATATCATCCAGATAAAGCCGAAGACAAAGATCAGGCCCTGATTAAATCAAGCGAGATCAACCAGGCATTCAAGGCTTTATCTAATGTTGATAGCCGCGCCGCTTATCTCTTGAGTCTTAAAAAACAAGATTATCATCTGGATCAATCGATTGGAGATTTCGAGTTTTTACAGTCTGCACTAGAAATTCGTGAACAGCTGGATGAAGCTGCATCAGCTGACGAACTGACTTCATTAAAGCATGAAGTTCAGCAATGGATTGACGGTTTAGTCCGTGAATTCAAAATTGACTATGAAGATGAAGACTGGGGCGAAGCTCGCGATACCGTTCGCAAATTGCGTTTCTTTGTTAAAGTCATGGCTGACATCGACAAGGCTGAAGATCGTTTTCTGGATGATGACAGCTTTGATTTAGATGATGATTTTTAATTCGCTTTAATTTTATTTTTTAATTTTTAGTTCTAAGGATGTAACACCATGGCTCTCTTGCAAATTGCAGAACCCGGTCAATCAAGTGCACCGCATGAACACCGCATTGCAATTGGTATCGACTTGGGTACGACGCATTCATTGGTTGCCACAGTACTTTCCGGTAAAGCTAAAGTTCTGAACGACGAACAAGGCCGAGTGTTACTTCCCTCTATTGTTCACTACAGCCATAACACCACCCATTATGGTGATGAAGCAAAGCCGTTTACTACTACAGATCCTAAAAACACCATCGTCTCCGTGAAACGTTTTATGGGACGTTCCAAAACAGACATCAAATTCCAGCACCCTTACACTTTGGTGGGTGAAGACAATCAGATGCCTGCTTTTGAAACTGCACAAGGCCGTAAAACTCCTGTCGAGATTTCTGCAGAAATTCTAAAACAGCTGAAAGACCGTGCTGAAGACAGTTTAAAAAATGAAGTGAATGGTGCTGTAATCACTGTTCCAGCCTATTTTGATGAGGCACAACGTCAGGCAACACGTGATGCTGCCCAACTGGCCGGTTTAAATGTTTTACGTCTACTGAATGAGCCTACTGCTGCGGCTGTGGCTTATGGCCTAGACCAGGAAACCAATCTGGCTCACGATCAAAATTATGTGATTTATGACCTGGGTGGCGGTACTTTTGACGTATCTATCCTGCGTTTCTCGCAAGGTGTATTCGAAGTTTTAGCGACTGGCGGACATACTGCTTTAGGTGGTGATGACCTGGATCGCCTGATTGTGAAATGGGCTAAAAAACAACTGAATATTGAGACCTTAGATGATGCCGAATATGCACATTTTATTGTTTCTGCACGTAAAGCCAAAGAAGCCTTGTCAGATGCCGAGTCAGTTGAACTGAAAGTTTTAGATCAGGCTCTGACTTTAGACCGTGCTACATTTGAAGACATTATTAAAGTTGCTTTAGACAAAACCATCAGCGTATGTAAACGCGTAATGCGTGATGCTAAACTTGAGCTGGATGACATTAAAAATGTCGTGCTTGTGGGTGGTTCTACCCGCTCTTATGCAGTGCAAAAGGCTGTTCGTGAAGTCTTCAATCAAGAACCACTATGCACCATTAACCCGGACGAGGTGGTCGCAATTGGTGCTTCTATTACAGCGAATCAGCTCATTGGCAACTCCAAAGATGGTTCATTATTATTAGACGTTACCCCATTGTCACTCGGTCTGGAAACCATGGGTGGTCTGGTGGAGCGTTTAATCTCACGCAATACTGCCATTCCTGTGGCGCGTCGTCAGGAATTCACCACCTATCAGGATGGCCAGACCGCCATGTTGATTCATGTGGTACAAGGTGAACGTGATCTGGTGGAACACTGCCGTAGTTTGGGTCGCTTTGTCTTACATGGCATTCCGCCAATGACTGCCGGTCAGGCACGTATTGAAGTGACTTTCCAGGTTGATGCTGATGGCCTGTTGACTGTTGCTGCCAAGGAAACCACGTCTGGTGTACATGCTCAAATTGACATTAAACCTTCTTATGGTTTATCTGATGCCGATACCGAACGCTTACTGATTGATGGTTTCAAATATGCGGAAGAAGATAAACATCTTCGTCATTTGCAAGAAACCAAGGTCGAAGCAAAACGTGAACTGGAAGCACTGGAACAAGCCCTGAAAGTGGATGCCCAGCTATTAACTGCTGAACAGTTAGCCTCATTAAATCAAACCAAAGCTCAACTTGAGGCTCAACTCGAAACCACCGATATCAAAGCGATTGAACAAGCTGTAGAACAGCTTAAAATACACAGTGATGCTTTTGCTGCTGCACGCATGAACCAACATATTGATGCAGCTTTGAAAGGCACTAAACTTGATGACTGGTCAAACTCGGACCAATAAATAGGAAAAAATTATGCCACGTATTAAAGTTCTTCCACATGCGCAAATTTGCCCTAATGGTGCCGAGTTCGAAGTTGAACAGGATGCCAACCTGTGCGAAAGCCTGTTAAAAAACGGTATCAAGATTGAACATGCATGTGATATGTCTTGTGCTTGTACCACCTGTCATGTCGTAGTTCGCAAAGGTTTTGACAGCCTCGAAGAAATGACAGATGTAGAAGCAGATTTACTAGATCGTGCCTGGGGTCTGGAACCGGATTCACGCCTTTCATGCCAAGTGAAAATTGTCGATGAAGATTTGGAAGTCGAAATTCCTAAATACACCATCAATCACGCCTCAGAAAATCATTAAGATTTTCGCTCATAAAAAACCACGCAATCGCGTGGTTTTTTATCTGTAAACATCATCTCAATCATGATTTTTAGTGGTACTGCTCGTTTTTCTCATCTTCAATCACATCTTCCAGATTGAGTCGAACAATACCTTCTGAGTTGGTCAATTTTTGCTGTTTTTGAATCCGCTTAATCATCTTTTCCAAAACTTGGATCAACTCTGGATATTCATAATTTTGAACCTCATCCAGATTCAGCAACAAATGGAAACCCTTGTACTCATAATCAAACCAGCGCTGATAATCCGATTTACGCGAGGTATATTTTTCCATAACTTGCCAGGTCTTTACCGGACCGTGAATCCCTTTAAGCGTAATAGGTTTTTTCGGCGCACATAAATAGTCATTTTTAATTAAATTATAGGTTTCATCTGAAATCAGGATTTCATCGACTGCTGCCGCACTTTGCAGTCGTGCTGCCAGATTGGCATCACGTCCAACAATGGTATATGCCATACGATGTGCTGCGCCATAGTTGCCTACGTGACAGTAACCAGTACTAATTCCCATACGGATATGCAAAGCCGGATAGCCCATCTTGATCCAGCGTTCACGCAGCAGTTTCATTTGCTGACGCATATCAATTGCCATGTCCAGACAAGTTTTGGCATCTTGTTCCACCCCTTGCGAGATTGGATCACCAAAGAAAATCAGGATGGCATCGCCCATAAACTTGTCGACAGTCGCTTCGTACTGCTTGGCAATTTCAGTCATATGACTTAAATAGTCATTGAGCAGGAAGGCCAAATCATCAGGAATCAATGTTTCTGAAAGTTCGGTAAAACCTTGAATATCCGAAAAGAAAATGGTCATTTTCTTACGTTTGTATTCAATTTTGGCTTCCGATTCTCCCTTCATGATCGATTGCCACAACTGCACAGGTGCATATCGGCTCAGCTGATTTGCGAACTCCATATAACGATTCATTTGATCGTAATAATAGGTTCGACGATTACTGATATGTTGAATCTGGCTGCTTTGATAAAAACTGCCCACACCAAAAAAAGTAATTAAACAGATAAAACCTAAAACGGTTAACTCACCAGTGGTTTGTTCAAAATACTCACCAAAACCAAAAATCAGAATATTACACAGATAAAAATTTGCGATTCCAATCAGGCTTGCCAATGACACAGCTAAAAAAGAAATTTTGTTGGTGATTGCGGTATATAAAATGACAAACAGTGAAATGAAAGTCAGAACCAGGTTTAAATGAATAGCAGATAAAATAACCGAAATAACAACTACATCGGTAATAAACAAGACACTGCGTTTTATATTGGAATTATAACGATACTGCAGCCAGGTCGATAATCTCGGCGTAATCAGAAAAATGAACAACAGGAAAAAAGGAATATAAATCTGGTATTGGGTGTCAGAAGCCGTGTAATGGTAGACAGTAACGAGTAAAGATAACATCATATATCCCATCAAACGATGGAAATATTCAAATTGTCTAGGTTCTTTTCTAATCCAGTCGTCTAATGACACTCAATCACTCCTGATTCGAGTCTTGACACCATAAATTCCATACTATGGCTTTCAATGGCTTGGAATTAATCCATACGCCAGTCAAATGGCATATCACCCTGACCACGCAATGCGAGCATCAAGGTTTGACGCATATGTGCAAGAACTTCATTGGTATAAGGAATAGCTGGAGTACCCCAGACTGGTTTTGGCCAAGCCACGTCATTTTGATAGCGCACGACATGATGAAAATGCAATTGTGGAACCATATTCCCAAGAGCGGCCACATTCATTTTGTCTGCGCGGAATACGCGTGCAAGCTGACTCGATAACCAGCTCGATTCACGCAGGAACTGTTCCTGGTCAGCCTGACTTAATTCATATAATTCGCTCACGCCCGGCACGCGTGGAATTAATATGAGCCACGGAAATTGCATATCATTCATTAAACGACATGTTGACAGTGGAAAGTCGCCTACAAAAAAAGTATCTTGAGCAAGTTGTGGATGCAAACTAAACATATCTTTATAAATTATGCAAAATTAGAATGATGGCTAATACTATCACATCCAATGGGGCGTGAATATTCTATGCAATGTGTTTCATTACAAATAAACCACTATTTGCAATCAATGCATGAACATTCACGAATTTAATAAATTTCTTTAAAAAATCAAGCGCTTCATCTCACGATTTTTTAAAATCTGCACAAATTGCAAAGCGAGTGCATAAATCTTATGCACTCCCTGTCAAATCAATGAATTTCTTTCAATAAACTGTCCAATAAATCGATAATAAACTGGATACGTTTTTGATAATCTTCCAGCATGACTATGACTTTCAGTCGTTGCCCGCCATCCATACGGAAAAAGGTCGGATGTTTTTGCATCATTTGAATAATACTGATGGCCTGTACTGGTGTTTCTGGTGAAAATTCAATATGACCACCGTTAGCACTGATATCAATTTTGGTAATGCCCAGCTGCTCCGCTTTCAAACGAATCTGATGCACAGCAAATAACTGCTTCACTGGCTGCGGCGGCACACCAAACCGGTCAATCAGCTCCATGCGGATATTATCGAGTTTTTCCTGGGTATCGGTATTACTGATGCGTTTATAGAACAATAGGCGCTGATGCACATCTCCCAGATATTCATCTGGAATCAAGGCTGGCATATGCAGATTGATTTCCGCAATCAGGGACAATGGTGCATCGAAATTTGGGGTTTTGCCTTTTTGGATGGCTTTGGTGGCCTTTTCCAGCATTTCCATATACAGGCTATAACCAATCGCCTGCATGGAACCACTTTGCTGTTCGCCCAACAGTTCACCGGCACCACGAATTTCCAGATCTTCCGTCGCCAGCATGAAACCAGCCCCTAAATTCGATGCGCGCTGAATCGCATCCAGACGCTTTTCAGCATCTCCCTTTAACCCCTTGATTGAAGGTACCAGCAAGTAGGCATAAGCTTGATGGTGTGAACGTCCGACACGGCCCCGTAATTGGTGCAACTGGGCAAGCCCCAGCTTATCAGCGCGTTCAATTAAAATGGTATTGGCATTGGGAACGTCAATCCCGGTTTCAATAATGGTTGAACAGACCAGCACATTGTATTCTTTATGATAGAACTGCTGCATCACCTGCTCCAGTTCACGTTCCCGCATTTGGCCATGAGCAACCGCCACCCGGGCCTCAGGCACCAGTTCACGAATATTTTCGGCAGTACGCTCAATGGTATCCACTTCATTATGCAGAAAATACACCTGTCCACCGCGGAGCAATTCACGCAGAATGGCTTCTTTAACCGACTCGCTGGTCTGTTCCTGTACAAAGGTTTTCACAGCCAGACGACGTGCAGGCGGTGTAGCGATAATCGAAAGGTCGCGCATCCCGCTAAAGGCCATATTTAAAGTTCGTGGAATTGGCGTCGCGGTGAGAGTCAGCATATCGACATCTGCACGCATGGCTTTAATACGTTCTTTATCACGTACTCCAAAACGATGCTCTTCATCGACAATCATCAGACCCAGATTTTTAAACTGGATATTCTGCTGCAAAATTTTATGTGTACCAATCACAATATCAACTTTACCATCAGCCAGGTCTTCAATGGTTTTGCTATGTGATTTACCTGAACCAAACCGTGACAGTACTTCAATACGGATCGGCCAGTCGGCAAAACGGTCTTTAAACGATTCATAATGCTGCTGTGCCAGCAAGGTGGTGGGAACCAAAACAGCCACCTGCTTGTTGTTTTGTACCGCAACAAATGCTGCCCGCATCGCCACTTCAGTTTTACCAAAACCAACATCGCCACATACCAGACGATCCATCGGTTTAGCCAGCTGCATATCGTGCAGGGTTGCTTCAATGGCATTGGCCTGATCCAAGGTTTCTTCATAGGCAAAGCCGCTGGCAAACTGCATATATGAACTTTGTTCCAGTTCAAAGCTAAAACCGGGTTTAGAGTGACGGCGTGCCTGAATATGCAGCAGTTCAGCAGCAACATCATGGATTTGCTCCAGCGCTTTACGTTTTGCCTTGCTCCAGGCATCGGTTCCCAGTTTATGCAAGGGGGCCAAATCCGGATCGCCGCCGCTATAACGGCTGATTAAATGCAGATTGGTGACCGGAACATAGACCTTGGCAGCATCAGCATAATCCAGCTGTAAAAATTCATGTTCCTGGTCGTCAATACTTAAAGTGACTAGGCCAGCATAACGTCCCACACCATGATCGATATGCACCACAGGTGCACCAATACTCAGCTCAGTTAAACTGCGAATCAGGAATTCTTCGGATACTTCTTGCTGACGCTTGCGGCGGCGCTGCACCACCCGATGTTCATAGAGCTGGTTTTCCGAGATGATGGTAAGCTGATCAGGAATGACCAGACCCCGATCCAACGGTGCACTGGTAATGGCTATAGCATGTAAAGAGCTTCTGAATTGTGCATAATTTTCAACATTGGGAATGTCTCCCAGCGCTGGACGCAAGGCATCCTTGAGTGTTTCACGACGGCCAGCACTTTCAGCCACCAGCAGGACTGGATGATTGGCAGCATCAATATATTTTTTAACCGCAGAAAACGGTTTTTCCTGTTTTGGATCTACTGGTAAGCGCGGTGGAATTTCCGTATTGAAATTAATCACACCGCTTTTTTCAGCGAATGTTTCTGTTGAGGCAATAATTCTGGCAAACTGATTCAGCTGTTCCAGCACCTGATTCGGCTGCAAAAAGATGTCTTCCGGCGGCAAAATAGGCTGCTCGACATTATGACGGCGGTCTTCATAACGATGCAGCACATCTTTCCAGAAACTGGTTAACCCTTCCTCCAGATGCTTATCTGTAATGACAATGCCATTCTTAGGTAAGTACGCCATGAGGGTACTTTGCGTTTGCATCGCCTCTTTACTAAAGAATAAGGGAAAATAAAACTCCAGTCCTGGTGAGGCAATACCTTCTAATGCATCTTGATAGATTGGATTTTTCTTCGGATTTGCTGTGGGAAATTTTTCCGCATAACGGTCACGGAAAGTGGCGCGTCCTTCTTTAAGCGGAAACTCCTTGGCAGGTAATACAGAAAACTGTTGTAGCGTTTGGGTTGTTCTTTGAGTTTCAGGATCAAAAAACTTTAAGCTTTCAATTTCATCATCAAACAGATCAATACGAATGGGTGCACTTTGACCGGACGCGTAAATATCCATAATGCTGCCACGCACAGCAAATTCACCATGATCATAAACGGTATCGACCAGATGATAACCGGCCTGAATCAGACGCAGTTTTTGCTGTTCCAGTTCAAATTTCTGTCCCACTTGAATATCAAAATGTTCGCCCAATACCCATGAAGCCGGTGCAACACGCTGTGCCAAAGTTGATGCAGATAAAAGCAGCACGCCCTGCTTCGGCATATTGGATAAAATGGAAAGCCGCTCTGACACAATATCCTGATGGGGAGACAAACGGTCATAAGGCAAAATTTCCCAATCCGGGAAAATCGTCGGTTTAATCCCGTAAAATTCCAGTTCACTTTCCAACTGTCCCAAATGCTGATTATTTTTGGCCACCAAAATGAATAATTGCTTGCTTTGTGTGGCAATTTCTTTGAAGAGTAAAGCGGCAGATGAGCCTTGTAAATTACCGACCCAGCGTTTTTCGCCTGCTTTTAACTGTTGCAGATGGAGTTGAGAAATTTCTTGTTGGAACATGTATATAGCTTTTGGTCTAAATGACATGGACCGTATATTAACATGGGTTTTTTCTTGGTTGAGTTATTTTTATATACAGCAAATGATCGCATCTAAATCCTTTTAGATGCCGAGCACATAAGTCTTTGTCCAATTATTTTTCGCGCAGGAAATTACGATAGTAATCATTCAGTTTCTGAATGATCTGCTTGAACTGTAACAGGTTTTCTTCAGTATTACCCAAACGTGCAACAAAACGCTGACTGGCAATTTCCAGATCAATTTTTTCATTAATCAGAATGGCAGTAAAATATAGGGTTTTTAAATCATCAAAGTTGTTCAATTTGCGATTGGAAAAATAAGCCAAACGTTCAGACAGCTGATTGACCACGATTCCGTCCACAATATAGCCTTGTTCCGGATCAAACTGGATATTGTTTTCCTGAAGATACAACTGTTCAGGCGATGGCTTTGAACCTGTAAATAGTCCGGCAAGTTTATTCAGCATGAGCATGACATATAGAAAAAATCCCAGCTATTTTAACCCTGAGCTGCATTATCTTCATCCCTATTTTTTCATAAAAAAGATCGCTGTTTAAATTGCGATCTTTTTTATTCAGATCATGATTAAATTTTTGTAGCCAGCAATTAGCCAACCTGTGCCAAAGGTTCATGCTGTAAGCTTACTTCTGAAACCAGATTACTAAAAGCAAAAATTTCATCCAGCTGTGCTTGAGTCAGTAATTCCCTTTCCAAAACCACCTGCTGAATAGTTTTATTTTCAGCAATGCACTGTTTCCCAATTTCATCACATTTGGCATGTCCTAAAATCGGATCCAGCAAAGTGACAATGCCGACACTGCGCATTACAGCGTCATAACAGACCTGCTCATTGGCCTGAATACCTTGAATACATTTACGGTCAAGACTGACCACCGCCTGGGTGAGAAGTTCAATCGACTCATTAATTGCAACAGCAATCACCGGTTCCATGACATTGAGTTGTAATTGCCCGGCTTCTGCTGCCAGAGTCACGGTTAAATCGTTGCCAATGACCTTAAAGGCAATCTGGTTCACCACTTCAGGAATCACCGGATTGATTTTGGCCGGCATAATGGATGAACCCGCCTGTAATTCGGGTAAACGAATTTCCCCCAAACCTGCACGAGGCCCCGAACTTAATAGGCGCAAATCGTTACAGATTTTTGAAAGTTTCACCGCCAGACGTTTCAGGGTACTGGATAAAATAATAAATACCCCGCAATCGCTGGTAGCTTCGACATAGTCTTCTGCACCCACCAGATTCAAGCCGGTAATTTTGTTTAAGGATTGAATCGCTGCATGGGCATAACCTTGGGGTGTATTCACTCCTGTTCCAATAGCTGTGGCTCCCAGATTCACTTCCAGTAAAAGCTCACGGGTACGTTGAATCAGACGTATATCTTCCTTTAATAAGGTAGCAAATGCACGGAACTCTTGTCCCAAAGTCATCGGAACCGCATCTTGCAGCTGGGTACGTCCCATTTTTACCACAAATTGAAACTCTGTCGCCTTGATATATAAGCTATCAACTATTTTTTGAATCTGAAGCAACAAATTGTCCAGACTATAATAAGTCGCTAAACGTAAGGCTGTAGGATAGACATCATTGGTGGATTGCGATTTATTCACATGATCATTCGGATGAATGTGTTCATATTGCCCCTTATGAAAACCCAAATGCTCCAAGGCAATATTGGCCAACACTTCATTGGTGTTCATATTAATGGAAGTTCCTGCACCCCCCTGATAAATATCTAAAGGAAAAGCTTCACTCCATTGTTCAGGCGATTCGATTAAGGCATTACAGGCAAATTGTATAGCTTGGCTGACCTGTTCTGAAATTTTGCCAAATTCTAAATTGGCTTGGGCAGAGGCTTTTTTGACTTGTGCCAAAGCACGGATAAAGTGAAGCTGACTTCCCACCTTCTGATTAGAAATCTGGAAATTCTCCAGAGCCCTTACTGTATGAATGCCATAATAACACTCGGCGGGAACTTCTTTTGCTCCCAATAAATCACGCTCTATTCTTGTATTGTCGGGTTGAACTGTTGTCACTTTAAATATACTCACATGTATGCACTAGAATTGTGCAATTGAAAAAATATTAAGGCTTTACGCTATTTTAAATATTGTAAAAAGATATTTATTTGGCAATGCTCTTTAACCAAATACATGGACTCTGTAGCGAATGTAAGCATTTGTAACTATATTAGCACTTCCAATTTTCATCACTAAAAAATTAAGCGCAAAAATTTTTGAGCGTTATTTCTAATTCACAGTAGATAATTATTCGAACAAGATGAATGACATTAAGTTACACAATTATAAGTTATTTATTTTATTAAATTTTTATCAATTGTATCTAAAAATACATTCCGCTACATAACACGTGATTAAATCCCTTAGAAATGTTACAGAAGGTAATTTCAATTTTATGGTTGAATCAGCGCCTGAGTGAACCTGCACAAAAAATCATCTTGGAAAGATGTTATTCATAAGGACATAAGGATGCGCCCATGAGTCAACTTAACCCCACCCTCATCACATTTATTTTTTATATTATTGCCATGGTTGGTATAGGACTGTATGCCTATAAATCCACCTCCGACTTTTCAGATTACATTCTGGGGGGACGCAGTCTGGGCAGTGTGGTCACCGCCCTTTCTGCAGGAGCTTCCGATATGAGTGGCTGGTTGCTCATGGGTTTACCCGGTGCGATCTATCTTTCAGGTTTGTCGGAAGCCTGGATTGCGATTGGCCTGATTATTGGCGCATGGCTGAACTGGCTGTTAGTCGCCGGTCGCTTACGTGTCCATACCGAAGTGCAGAACAATGCTTTAACCCTGCCGGACTATTTCACCAGTCGTTTTGGTGACCGCAAACGTGTGCTACGGATGATCTCGGCTCTGGTAATTCTGGTATTTTTCTCCATTTAATGTGCATCAGGCATGGTGGCAGGTGCACGATTATTCGAAAGTATTTTTGGCATGTCTTACACGACAGCGCTCTGGATCAGTGCAATCGCCACCATCAGCTATGTATGCATTGGTGGTTTCCTAGCAATTAGCTGGACCGATACCTTTCAGGCAGGACTGATGATTTTCGCGCTGCTGCTTACACCGATTATGGCTTATATGGCCATCGGTGATCATAGCCAGCAGTTGGCCACAGTGATTGAAACAGCTCGTCCGCATGCCACCAATATGCTTTCAGGATTAAGTACAATCGCCATTCTATCATCTATGGCATGGGGCTTAGGCTATTTTGGACAGCCACATATTCTGGTGCGTTTTATGGCAGCAGATTCGGTCAAGACCATTCCGGCGGCACGTCGTATTGGCATGAGCTGGATGATTCTATGTTTAGGGGGTGCAGTCGGTGCCGGTTTCATTGGCATTGCTTACTTCCAGCAGCATGCAGAACTTGCCGGCGTGGTTTCCCAAAATCCTGAAACCATTTTTATGGAACTGACCAAAATCCTGTTTAATCCCTGGATTGCAGGCGTGATTTTGGCCGCAATTTTAGCTGCGGTAATGAGTACCCTGAGCTGTCAGCTTTTGGTCTGCTCCAGTACCCTGACGGAAGATTTGTATAAAGCGTTTTTACGCAAAAATGCTTCGCAAAAAGAACTGGTTTGGGTTGGACGCTTGATGGTACTGGCGATTGCAGTGCTTGCCATTATTCTGGCAAGTAATCCAAACAGTAAGGTTCTAGGTCTGGTTGCCTATGCCTGGGCCGGTTTCGGTGCTGCATTTGGCCCGCTGATTATCCTGTCCTTGTTCTGGAAACGCATGACCTTAAACGGTGCAATCATGGGGATTATTGTCGGTGCGGTAACCGTTATTTTATGGAAAAACACCATGGCCAGTACCGGTTTATATGAAATTATTCCCGGTTTTATTCTGTCATTTGTGAGCATTGTCGTGGTCAGCTTATTAGAAAAAGCTCCTTCGCAAGAAGTACTTCAGCGTTTCGAGCAGGCAGACGAATTGTACAAGAAAGAAATGGCAGAACTGCAAAAGGGGCTACCCGCCCAATCTAAGAATGCAGGATAAAGCTTTGAGGATATTTTCTTTCACCAGATAAACTTCAAGGGGCATTAAGCCCCTTGTTTTATTTTTATCCTTTATTTTTCAGATAAATTTTAGAACTTTCCTTAATCACTTCCATCACCGGATAACTTCGTGTCTCTTTAATTCCGGGAAGACGCCACAGGACCTGCCCTGAAATTTTCCGGAATTCTTCCATATTGGCACAGCGGATTTTCACAACAAAATCAAATCCGCCACTGATCATGTGACATTCCACAATTTCAGGATATTGCATGATCGCATCAGAAAATTCCTCCAAAACATTGGGGGTAGTTTTATCCAGTAAAATCTCGACAAACACCACGAAACTGGCATTAAGCATGTCAGGATTCAGCTTGGCTTCATAGCCCAGAATAAACCCATCTTTGGTCAGTTTCTGTACCCTTGCCAAAGCCGCGGTCGGGGATAAATTTACTGCTTCGGCCAGTTTTATATTCGAAATCCGGCCATCATTTTGCAGAATATCTAAAATTTTGATATCTGTTCGGTCCAGGGTAAAAATCGGGCTGTACATCAGAATTATTCTCTAAAATGAACCAAAATTATAGTGAGTTATTCGGCATTCTTTCTGTAATCATAAATTATATAAAGCATTTTACTCAACAAAAATTTGGCAGTCACAGGATGTTGGCATGAATATAATGGACACTGAAACCCGCTTTGACCAGACAAAACCTCACTTTGGATATATTACCGAATTCAAAGAAAAAAATGATTATGAAGTTGAGGTAAATACTGCCTGGCGCCGTGCTGAACCTGACTGTGTTGAGCATTTACTGGAACATAGCCAGATTTCTGAACAGCTGAACCAGCGTATTTATGATCTGGCATTCGATCTTGCTCATAGCTTACGGGAACGTAAAAGCTCGAACGGTAAAGCCGGGATCGTACAGGGATTATTGCAAGAGTTTTCACTTTCCTCTCAGGAAGGTATTGCCCTGATGTGTCTGGCTGAAGCCTTGCTGCGAATTCCGGACAGCGCGACACGGGACTTGCTGATTCGCGACAAAATCAATCAGGGCAACTGGAAAGAACATGTAGGGCAAAGCAGCCTGATGTTTGTCAATGCGGCTGCCTGGGGGCTCATGCTGACCGGAAAACTGATGGAAACCCCAAAACAAAAGACTTTATCCAGCGTGCTCACAGGGCTTTTAGCCCGTAGTGGTCGCGGGATTATCCGTAAAGCTGTGGATGTCGCCATGCGGATGATGGGCGAGCAGTTTGTTACGGGTGAAACCATTCAGGAAGCGCTAGAACATGCAGAACCGCTAGAAGATAAAGGTTTCCGTTATTCTTATGACATGCTCGGTGAAGCCGCGCTGACCGAACATGATGCTGAACGCTATTTCCAGGATTATAGCAATGCCATCCATGCCATTGGTCAGGCCTCCAAAGACAAAGATGTCTATGACGGCCCGGGTATTTCCATCAAGCTTTCCGCCCTGCATCCACGTTATCAGCGTGCACAAATACATCGCGTACATGAGGAGCTGTATCCAAAAGTACTGCAATTGGCAGAACTGGCAAAACGCTACAATATTGGCCTGAACATTGATGCCGAAGAATCCGAACGTCTGGAAATTTCTTTAGAACTATTAGAGCGTTTATGTTTTGAGCCGGGCCTTGCCGACTGGAAAGGCATTGGTTTTGTGATTCAGGCCTATCAGAAACGCTGCTTCTACGTGGTGGACTATGTGGTGGACTTAGCCACACGCAGTCAAAAACGCCTGATGATCCGTTTGGTTAAAGGCGCTTACTGGGACAGTGAAATCAAGAAGGCCCAAATTGAAGGCATGACGGACTACCCGGTGTTTACCCGTAAAGTGCATACCGACCTGTCTTATATTGCCTGTGCGAAAAAACTGTTGGCTGCGCCAGAGCAGATTTACCCGCAGTTCGCGACACATAATGCCCAGACTCTTGCAACCATTTATCATTTGGCCGATCCGAACCAATACTACAGTGGCCAATATGAATTCCAGTGCCTGCATGGCATGGGTGAACCACTGTATGAACAGGTGGTGGGCAATAAAACAGATAACAAACTGGGGGTGCCGTGCCGTATCTATGCCCCTGTAGGGAATCATGAAACCTTACTGGCTTATCTGGTAAGACGTTTACTGGAAAATGGCGCCAATACCTCTTTCGTCAACCGCATTGCAGATAAAAGCCTAAAAATTGAAGATCTGATTGAAAATCCGCATGCAGAGATTTTGAAAAATGCAGCCAAAGAATCACAGGTGGGTCAGAAGCACCCGGCTATTCCCCTAGCACCTGATTTGTACGGTGATATCCGTCCAAACTCAGCGGGTCTGGATTTAGCCAATGATCATGACCTGACCGACCTCAACCAGACTGCACACAACCTGAGTCAGCAGCAATGGCAAGCGCAGGTTTTGGGTAAAAACCTCGGTCTTGAAAATGACTCAAATGATGCAAGTTCGCAGTCACTTCTTATTGTCAATCCTGCCGATCATCTAGATATCGTGGGTCATGTACAGGAAGCAAGCGCTGATCAGGTCAATCAAGCCCTAGATCATGCCGTGAATGCACAAGCTGAATGGAGCAATACCGCTAAAGACACACGTGCCGCTTACCTACAGCGTGCAGCAGATATCATGCAATCACGCATGCAGGAACTGATGATTCTGTTATGCCGTGAAAGTGGTAAAACCTATGCCAATGCCATTGCCGAAGTTCGCGAAGCAGTCGACTTCCTGCGTTATTACGCAGCGCAAATGATCGATCTGGATCGAGATACCGTGATTCAACCCTTAGGTACGGTATTATGTATCAGTCCGTGGAATTTCCCTTTGGCGATTTTTACTGGACAAATTTCAGCGGCATTGGTGGCGGGCAATACCGTGATTGCCAAACCTGCCGAACAAACCCCACTGATTGCCGCACAAGCGATTCACATTTTATGGGAAGCAGGTATCCCTCAGGACGTGTTACAGCTACTGCCGGGGCAAGGTGAAACAGTCGGTGCACAGTTAAGTTCTGATGACCGTATCCAAGGCATCATGTTTACCGGGTCAACCGAGGTTGCCAAAATTTTACAAAAAACCCTAGCGCAAAGACTGAGTCCATTAGGTCATCCTATTCCACTGATTGCGGAAACAGGTGGGCAAAATGCCATGATTGTTGACTCGTCGGCATTGACCGAACAGGTGATTCTGGATGTGGTGAGCTCGGCTTATGACAGTGCCGGTCAGCGCTGTTCCGCCCTGCGTGTGCTCTGCGTGCAAGAAGACAATGCCGATAGTGTTATCCATATGCTAAAAGGTGCCATGCAACAACTGCGTGTTGGTAATCCCGCACTATTAAAAACCGATATCGGCCCGGTAATTGACCTTGAAGCACAAAGCAATATTCAGAAACATATTGATCAGATGTGCAGTAAAGGTCATTCCGTGCATCAGCTGATGTTAAATCCTGAACAGGATCAAACCCTAGCACAAGGGACTTTTATTCCGCCAACCCTGATTGAACTGCCGAATCTGGACGATTTGCAGCGTGAAGTATTTGGTCCGGTTTTACATATCATCCGCTACAAATATGGTCAATTAGAACAGCTGCTTGAGCAGATCAATGCCAAAGGTTATGGCCTGACCATGGGACTGCATACCCGTATTGATGAGACCATTCAGACCGTGATTACACATGCAGAAGTCGGCAATTTGTATATCAACCGTAATATTGTCGGTGCGGTGGTCGGTGTTCAGCCTTTTGGTGGTGAAGGCTTGTCCGGTACAGGTCCTAAAGCAGGTGGCCCGATTTACCTGTATCGTTTAATGCAGCACTGCTCTGCTAAAAAACTGGCTCGACCATTTGCAACTCTGGCACAGGTTACACAGCCAGCGCATCAGCCTTTATATGAAGTGTTTTATCAATGGGCAGAAAAAACCTTCCCTCAATATCAATTGCAACCGTGCCCTGCATTCTGTGCTGGCCATCATTATGAATTGCGAGGTCCGACCGGTGAAAGCAATCAATATGTAGTATTAGCAAGAAAACGGGTGCTGTCTTTGGCAGAGCAGGAACAGGATCAGATTCAGCAATTGGCGGCAATTTTTGCGGTTGGCAGCCAGCCTGTAGTGCTGACTGAGAATACCTTTGTGCTCAAGTATCTGGCTCAAATGCCCAAAGAAATTACACAGCGTTTTGCCGTAATCCAGAACATCGAAAGCGGTGATTTTGATGCCGTACTGCATCACGGCAGTAAAGCACAACTGCAATACTTGCAAACTCAAATTGCTGCCCGTTCCGGAGCGATTATTGGCATCACGCATTTAAAACCGCTGGATCACGATATTCCATTAGAACGATTGGTGATTGAGCGTGCCATCAGTATCAATACCGCAGCTGCAGGAGGTAATGCCAGTCTGATGACTTTAAATTAAAACCTTAACGTCATCCCAAACGTAAATAATGCGCGTCAGCGTTTAACCTTATAACGAAATATCGTTTCCTCTTTGCCAAGTCAACTTCTCCCTGGTCTGGTTGACTTGGTTTCTTTTTGGTTTCACAACCATTCAAATGATCCTCATTTTTGTCTTTTAATTAAAATGAGCCTGGATCATTCTCAATATCAAAAAAACCGCATTCGGATTTGAGTTCAATCACTATATTTCTACTGCTGATTAGGGAATAAGTTTAGTCATCTTATGCAAACTTTGTTACCATCCCTGTTTTCAATGTGTTTGTGATTTTTACTGCATATGACTTCAGCTTATCAGTTACAACTTGATGCCAAGATTGCACGTATTTCTGCTCAATTTGCCGAGTTTAATCCCCCTTCTTTAGAAGTATTTCAGTCGCCTGAACAAAACTTCCGTATGCGCGCAGAATTCCGTATTTGGCATACTGACGACGATATGTTTTATGCGATGTTCGAACGCAGTGAAGATAATCAAAAACAGGTGATTCGGATTGATGAATTTCCAATTGCAGATAAAAGCATTAACGATTTAATGCCTGTTCTGTTAAAAGAACTGAAAGCGACAGAAATTCTATCCAAGCGTTTATTTGAAGTTCATTTTCTAGCAACATTAAAAGGTGAAATGCTGGTTTCACTGGTTTACCGTTGCCCACTCAATGCAGAATGGGAAGTTGCAGCAAAAGCACTGTCTGATAAGCTCAACATTAAAATTTATGGTCGTAGCCGTGGTCAACGTGTCATTTTGACAGATGATTATGTGGTGGAAGAGTTAAAAGTATTCGATCGTACTTATCAATATAAGCAAATCGAAAGCAGCTTTACCCAGCCGAATGCTCAAGTGTGCCAAAAGATGCTGGAATGGGCTTGTAACGCGGCCAAACAGTCTGATAAAGACTTGCTCGAATTGTACTGTGGCAATGGTAACTTTACCTTGCCTTTATCAACAAAATTCAATCGTGTGCTGGCAACCGAATTGGCCAAATCATCGGTCTATGCGGCGCAGTGGAATATTGAACAAAACCAGATCGATAATATTCAGGTTGCACGTCTGTCCGCTGAAGAATTTACCGAGGCCTATAATGGCGAACGTGAATTCCGTCGCTTGCAGGAAGCAGAAATCGATATCACCAGCTATGATTTCGACACCGTATTTGTTGATCCGCCACGTGCAGGCATTGACGATGAAACATTAAAACTGCTACAGCGTTTTGAACGAATCATTTATATCTCATGTAATCCGGACACTTTACAGGACAATTTAAAGACTTTATCGCGTACGCATAAAGTGACCAAATTTGCCTTGTTTGATCAGTTCCCTTATACCCATCACGTTGAATCGGGTGTGTTACTGGAAAAGATTTAAACAATTTATTTCATTGTTAAGTTTGTAAATATCTTTACATCAATGAAGCTCAATTGAGCTTCATTTTTATTTCATTGAAAATAAATCATTTATAAATAATTCTGAATAGTAAATCTCATAATATCGTTAAAGTGTTCAATTACTATCGGAAAATTAAAGGTTCAATTGATTCTTTTATAGCTTTGGTAGACTTGTATTCCTCAAAAAACTGGATATATTTCGATCTATGTTAGGTTGTGTATGAAGGCTCTATGAGTTTTTGGCAAAAGCTGTTTTCTGCTCATCAACAGCAAAATGAACACAAGAATCAAATCTCCTGTGTTGAAAATGATTGCTCTTGCAAATCAAATGAACAATTAATCCAGGCTTTAACTCAAACAACAGATGAAAAAGTCATCATTGGAATTAAGAAAGTCTTAATTTCAAGAGGTTATAGCCGAAAAGAGTTAAATGAATTACAGCATCTACCACTGCGACAATAGAGTCTAAACCCTCTATATGAAGGCATTTAGTCAACTAAATGCCTTTTTATTTGTCCCCGAAAATTGTTATATAGCCCATTATGGCCAAATTTTAATACTTCGAAACACAGTTCCCATCATTTATCCAGAATCTGCTATGCCATACAATGTAAAAGTGCTCTACTAGAATAAGAATTTTAACAAACCAATAGAACAGCCAAGCAAGTAAGAATAAAAGCAAGCAAGAATACAAGATAAAAAACAACAAGAGCAAAAAATAAAAATAAGCCTAAAAAGGAAAATATATGAAACGGTATTATCCTAGACTGGCAATATTATGCAGCCTAATCTCAACCCATAGTCTGGCGGCAGCCATGGATCAATCAGGACAATCCGTATTGCCTTTTCTAGAATCCGGGCATTATTTTGAAGCCTCCATTACTGCTGCCGATCCTGAAGTGTCCGGGCATACCTTAGGTTCACGTCCAGATCTGGTTAATCCTGACAGTGCTGATAATACAACCGATAATATTGCCCAGAATTTTCAGTACCAGAGTGCCGCGCTGAAACTGCAATTCGTTCCAAATTTCTCTTTTGGCATTCTCTATGATCAGCCATTTGGTTCAGATTTACACTATCCATTAAAAGACAATGGCAGTTTCTCCGATACCGCAATTAGCCAGCAAGGTACTCAGGTCAATGTCGACAGCCAAAATCTGAGTTTTATTTTAGGTTATCAACCTGTCAAAAATATTAACCTGTATGCCGGTCCTGCCTATCAAACTGTGGAAGGTCATGTCGCGCTACGTGGGCTGGTATATGCCCAATTTAATGGATATAACGCTACATTTAAACAAGATACTTCACTCGGCTGGAAAGCCGGTTTTGCCTATCAAGTTCCCGAACTTGAATTAAAGGCTGCCTTGACTTATCACTCGAAAATAAATCATAAAATCAATGTAGAAGAAAACATTTTGGGCACACCTCTACTCCTAACAGACAATGCCAAAACCAAAATTTCTACCCCACAATCGGTCAATCTGGATTTCCAGACCAGTATCATGAGCGGAACTTTACTGTACTCGAACATTCGATGGGTCAACTGGAAAGATTTTGTGATACGTCCTACCCAGTTCGGCGCATTATCGGCACTTGCCACCACGACACTGAGCAATGGCAGTTATAGCGCAGGCTTTAATCTGGATAATTATCAAAAAGACCAATGGAGTGTGACCTTAGGCATTGCAAGACAACTGAGCACGAAATGGTCCGCTGCTTTTGATCTTGGTTGGGATTCAGGCGCGGGGAATCCTGCATCAATTTTAAATCCTACCAAAGGCTATAAGAGCGTCAGCCTGGGATTACAGTTTAATCCTGAACCCAACTATTTTATTTCAGGGGGTATCAAATACTATTGGCTTAGTGATGCCACCACACAAGATGGCACTTATTATCTTCCCCTTCCCGGGGTATCTGAAGCTTCACAGGTCGGTGAATTTAACAACAGCTATGCGATAGGCTATGGTTTAAAAATTGGCTACAGGTTTTAATGTCTGGTGAGTTTCATTCATTGATCAGAACAGTTCTGTTGATCAATATAGGCCACCATCGGTCCCAGATTAAACAATGAATCTGAACGTTTTAACTGCGGAATATAGGCACTAGAGATTGAGCCGTCCAGATACAAGGCATTTTGCACTTTAAGCTGTTGTTGAAAAAATTGTGCAAATTGATAAAAACTGACTGCATTTCGACTGATCACAAAATATAAGCTTTGATCTTTAATCCCGACGGCATTTCTTATCTTCAAGGAATTTGAATCTTTTAAAAATTGGGGATTAATCTGCCCATCAATCACCAGCATAGGCCCCGATTGCGTCGCGTATTCGGCATTAAAATTGAGCTTTTGATAATCTTCGGTCTTTGCGATCAGGCTATGATGCCGATTCCAGGCCAATACACCATTGGGTTGCAGATGAAAATTGCCATATGCCTGCTTTACCGTGTTGAGTTTTTGCTGTTGCCGAGCTGCTTCAATATATAAGCCTACCGCAGAATAGTCAGCATGATACATCCCGGCATTCATGGCAAAAAGCAGCTTCTCACATGCTTTCAGTTGCTTTGCCACGGCCTTGAATTTACCTAGCGGTTGATGGGTCTGGCGATCATTTAAAAACAGGCGCAAGTTTTGTGGCTGATCTATTTTTACAATATCAACATCTACGGTATCACTTTGCCAACGCTGAGTATAAAGCTCTGCATAAGTGACGTGGTTCAAACCGATTAAGGTGATAACTGCACATTTTATTAACAATATTTTCTTCATGCTGCTATGGCTCATGAAGTATGCTGAATCCTGACATTTTTAATGCGCTGTAGTGTCTATATAAAAGCTAGTCAACTCAGTGAAATAGTCGATTCTTTTATAAAGAAGCAGTAAACTAAGTCACTAAAATATATTTGTAACTTTATTGGTTAAACGTCTACATGCAACAGCAGAAAATACGATTTCCTTTAGGGGCGCATCTTATCGTTAAACATTTTGGATATTCTCATCACGGCATTTATGCAGGTCGTGGCCGGGTTATTCATTATTCAGGTTTTGCCCATTTATTTAAGAAACGTCCCATTGAGATTACCTCACTGGAAAAATTCAGCTTTGGCAAAACCATCATGGTTCAGCAATATAACAATCCTAAATTTCGTGGCCGCAAAGTGGTACGGCGTATGCGTTCACGCATGAACGAAAACCAGTATCATCTGATTATTAACAACTGCGAACACTTGTGTACCTGGGCCATTACCGGTGTGGAAAGCAGTCCTCAAGTCATCCACATGATGAACCGTTTAACCACTATTGGTTATGTCAGCTCTCTCATGAGTTTTATGAACAGCATGCTACTGACCCTCACCACCACCTGTTTTGCATTGGTGTTGTACATCAAGAAAAAGTTACGTGATAAGGCAAAAAAACAGATTCCGCATTATTTATGGTTAAAAGAACAGAATCCCAAGCAGTGATCAAACCAGTCTGTCTTTTCCATTCCAGCCATAAAATTTCAAGTGGCCTCAACCAGAACAGGAGATGTTTTAGTGAGCTGCAGGATGACGCTTTTTCTATCTGCAGATCCTAGGCTTACCCCCGATCCATGACAGTTTATATTCAGGTTTAAATCACCCCCATTTCGACAAATGGCGGAAACTTGTCATTGACCAGATTTAACTGCGCTCCATATTCCAGGTAAGCCTTACAGCCATCCAGCACAGTGGTAAAACCACCTGTTTGCTCAATCACAAAAGCAATTAAGTCTGAGCTTTGCAGAGAAATATCATAATTGCGAATGCGAAGATAAGTCTCTTGTTCTGTTAACTTCTCAAAAATAAAATCTACCGTGCTCTTGGGTTCTCCCCAGATGATCTGGATCAGCTCATTGTGAATCAGCTGTTCAACATAAACACTGCGGGTCACTTCATATTTTTCCCAATACCAGTCTACCGTTCTGTTTTCTATCAAGTATCCGGTAGATGAAGTAAACCAAAACTTGCTGGTGATTTCGGGGTCAATAAAGGCATTAAACACCTCTGCAACCGGTTTGCGAATTAACATCTGGGTTTCTATGACTACGCTCATTGAGGTCTTCCTTTTTATTCTTCTTCTCAGTGATAGCACACATCCGAAATTCATGGCTATCACTGAATTGTTAAAGACTTAAACGGCGCCATGTAGATGCAAAAATAATTTTTCTAAACTTAACTTAAATTACCTTTATAGCTTGAAAGTACTGGTGGAATTTCAGCCCCTAATGAACTTAACATTTCCCGTTCAATATTTCGCACAATCGAATTGAGGGGTAAATCATTTTCCTGAAGTCCAAATGGTTCTTCCAACTCTGCGCTGAGCGCATCCAAACCTAAAAACAAATAGGCAATTAATGCAACAATTACAGGTGTCCAAATACCGAAACTCGCTTCAATACTGAACGGCAAAATTAAACAGAATGAATAAACTGCCCGATGTAATAAAACTGAATAAGAAAATGGCAATGGCGTAGTCATAATACGATCACAGCCTGCATGAATATCGCCCATGGCAACCGTATGTCGAGTCAAGGTGCTATAGATAATGTCGCTGATTTGACCTTGCTTATAACACAGCACCAAATCTTTCTGGATGATCTCAAGTAAATACTGCGGCGCATTGATATGTTCAGCACATTGCTGCCATTGCCCATCGCTTAAATTGACAGCATTTCGGAAATGTTGAATATCTGTTGCTTGATGACGTAAGCGGTCGCGTAGCAGGTAACAAAATAACATAACCCGATACATCAAAATCTGACGTTTAGAGCCTTCCAGCACATGACTATCACGAATAATATGCCGTGTATTGGCAATCAGTGCACCCCAAAGCTTGCGCCCTTCCCACCAGCGATCATAACAAGCCGTATTCCTAAAACTTAAGAAAATCGAAAGAATCACACCGAAGATGGTAAAGCCAATGGCAGGAACTTCTGGCATAGTCAAGAAATGTGCTGCACTTAAATACACCAACAATGCCGATAAACTAACTACAACCGCTAGAGCTGGCATCACTTTAGGTAAAATTGTGCCATGCCATGCAAATAACAGCATAAAGCTATTATTTTTATCTCGAATAATCACAAATTTCCCCTCATGAAACCTAGTCGCTTCAATGTTTATAAAATAGCTGTCATGAAAAAGCCCAACCGAAGTTGAGCTTGATCTAAACATTTTTGACTCAACAGTGAATCATCCTAGAGCATAAACAATGTTATTTTCCAGGCTTAAAGCTGTCTTTTAAGTCCAGAATACGGTTAAACACTGGTTTCGCTGCTGTGTGATCATATTGATCTGCAACGAAATAACCTTCACGTTCAAACTGGAAGCGGTCTTCAGGCTTCGCTTCAGCTAAAGCCGGTTCAATCACCGCTTGAACCACTTTGAGTGATGCAGGGTTTAAGTTGGCAAGGAAGTCATCACCCACTTCCGGATCAGATTCAGTGAATAAACGGTCGTAGATACGCACTTCCGCAGGCACACCTTGAGTTGCAGATACCCAATGAATGACACCTTTCACCTTACGGCCTTCCGGGTTTTTACCCAAAGTTTCCGGATCGATTGAACATTTCAGTTCAACCACTTCACCATTGGCATCTTTAATCACTTCATCGCACTTGATCACGTAGGCATGACGCAGACGAACTTCACCTTCTGGAATTAAGCGTTTAAAGCCTTTAGGCGGTACTTCTTCAAAGTCTTTACGGTCGATGTAAATTTCAGACGTTAATGGAATGATACGATCACCCATATCAACGTTCGGATGACGTGCATGACTCAGGTTCATTGCTTCAGGCAGGTTAGTCAAAGTCACTTTCAATGGATTCAACACCGCCATGCCACGTGCAGCGGTATTTTCCAAAGACTGACGGATGCAGTATTCCAGCATGGCTACATCGACAATACCGTCAGACTTGGACACACCCACGCGTTTACAGAAATCACGCAAACCTTCAGGCGTGAAACCACGGCGGCGCATACCGACTACGGTTGGCATACGCGGGTCATCCCAACCTTGTACAAAGCCACCTTCTACCAGTTTACGCAACTTACGTTTAGAGGTAATGGTGTAATCGACATTTAAACGGCTAGATTCGTACTGACGTGGAACAACTGGAGATTTAACTTTCTCGATAACCCAGTCATAAAACGGACGGTGATCCTGGAATTCCAAGGTACATAAAGAGTGAGTCACACCTTCAATGGCATCGGATAATGGATGCGCATAGTCGTACATTGGATAGATTTTCCATTTATCGCCAGTCTGGTGATGAGCAGAATGCAGAATTCGATACAGGATCGGATCACGCATATGCACGTTTGGAGAAGCCATATCAATTTTAGCACGCAATACAACCTGACCTTCACCCAGCTCGCCATTACGCATTTGTTCAAAGCGCGCCAGATTTTCTTCTACAGTCGCGTCACGGAATGGAGAGTTTTTACCTGGCTCTACAAATGAACCACGGTTTAACTTGATTTCTTCAGGTGTTTGTAAATCTACATAGGCATCACCCTGCTCAATCAGTTGTACTGCCCATGTGTACAATTGATCAAAATAGCTTGATGCATAGCGAGGTTCACCATTCCAGTTAAAACCGAGCCATTTTACGTCGTTGGCAATCCCATCCACATATTCTTGTTCTTCTGCGTCCGGGTTGGTATCGTCAAAACGCAGGTTACATAAACCGTCAAATTCTTGTGCAATACCAAAGTTCAAACAAATCGCTTTCACGTGACCAATGTGTAAATAACCATTCGGTTCTGGTGGAAAACGCGTGATCACTTGCTGTGTAAGGCCTGCTGCCAAATCGTCAGTAATGACCTGGCGTACAAAGTCTAAGCCCGGCTGTTGTTCTTGCTGCGCAGCATCGACAGGTTGATTACTTGTTGTCGGGTTATTTGGCAGGGATGAAACAACATCATTCGGCTTCATAGTTGATAAATCACTTCTATAAGATAAAATAGGATAATTAAAACGCTTTTCTGGTTTTTTTAACAAAGAAAATAACGTTTTCGCTTGCCTTGTAGTTTACAGTTTGCTTATGCTTCTCTCAACCAAAAACCCATGGCTTTTTTGTCCATGATCAGGAGATTATAGAATGAGTTTTCCTCAAGTCGAATTAAACACCAATAAAGGACGTATTGTTCTTGAACTTAATTCAGAAAAAGCACCTAAAACTGTGGCTAACTTCCTGGAATATGTTCGTGATGGTTTTTATGATGGCGTAATTTTCCACCGTGTAATTGACGGTTTCATGATCCAGGGCGGTGGCATGGATGAAAATTTCAAAGAAAAAGCAACTCGCGATTCAATTGAAAACGAAGCAGACAACGGTTTAAGCAATGATGAAGGTACGATCGCAATGGCGCGTACCCAAGCTCCTCATTCAGCTTCTGCTCAGTTCTTCATTAACGTGAAAAACAACTCTTTCCTTAACCACACTGGTAAAACAGCTCAAGGTTGGGGTTATGCCGTATTTGGTAAAGTAGTTGAAGGTATGGATGTCGTTGCTGATATCAAAGGCGTTCGCACAGGTAACCGTGGCTACCACGCTGACGTTCCTCTAGAGAACGTTGTGATTGAATCTGCAAAAATCATTGCTGAGTAATTTTAAATCCTCCCTGAGTAGCACTGCTACGCAAGTCCTTTAATAAAGGAGGGAGCTTCTTTATAGAAAAGGGACTTGCGGAACGTTGTTCCTCAGGAGGGATTCTATAAAAGGAAAATACGTGACCTATCTGTTTATCTCTGATTTACATTTGTCACCTGAACACCCTCGACTCGTTCGGGGGTTTTTAGATTTATTAGACAGTTATAAAGATAAAAATACCCAGCTTTATATTTTGGGTGACTGGTTTAATGCCTGGATTGGTGATGACTATACAGCCCCCTGGCTAGATGACATTGTCCATGCCCTGCAAAAGTTTCATCATGCCGGCAATCAGGTATATTTTCTGGCTGGCAACCGCGATTTTGCTTTAGGCAAAAAATTCTTAAAACAATTCAATGGCATATTGCTGTCCGAACCGGCCATTTTAAAAATATCCGAAACCACATACCGTTTAGAACATGGTGACTTGCTCTGTACAGATGATGTGTCTTACCAAAAGTTCCGTAAAATCATTCGTAATCCATTACTTTTAGGTTTTTTAAAATGCATGCCTTTAAGTTTTCGGCAAAAACTGGCCAATGGTTTTCGTAAAAAAAGTGCAGAAACCAAGCAAGTGAAGTCTTATGACATCATGGATGTGAACCAGCAGGCAGTGAAAATTGGATTAAGTGATGTCGATATCCTCATTCATGGTCATACACATCGCCCTACGATACATGATATACAGGGTAAAAAAAGGATTGTGCTTGGAGACTGGCGTGAACATTCTGCACAAATTTTAGAGATTGACTCTGAGCAAAAAAATGTAAAATTAGAGTTAAAGACTTGGGCTTATTAACTACAAATTTTTATTGCTGAGCTTCTATCATTACAGCTAAAGTCATTCAGACTCAATGATACTTAATATAGAAGCTCATATTAGAGATTAATAACCACCTTCAGTTTTTACCACTTCCGCATCACTTTTATATTTTGCCAAAAGTTCGCGTAGTGAATTCATCAAGACACTGGTATCCACACCTACAGCAACAAACTCTGCACCCAAATCGATATATTTTTGAGTCACCTCATGCGCAGTCGATAAAATCCCCGCTGCTTTACCTGATGCCCGAATGCGTTGAATGGCATCAACCACCGCTTTTTGTACTTCCGGATGATTGGGATTCCCCTGATAACCCATAGTGGCAGACAAATCTACAGCGCCAATAAACACGCCATCAATACCCTCCACTTTTAAAATATCATCCAGATTTTCCAAACCTGTCACCGACTCAATCTGAATCAGCAGACAAATATTTTCATGGGCTGTTGCATAATAATCCGGGATACTGTTCCAGCGCGTTGCACGTGCCAGTGCCGCACCTACACCACGAATCCCTTCTGGCGGATAGCGTACCGCTTTCACCATCAGCTCAGCCTGCTCAACCGTTTCCACCATCGGAATCAGTAAAGTTTGCGCCCCGATATCCAGTAATTGTTTAATCAGCTGTACACTGCCTATAGGTGGACGAACCACAGCCTGCGAGGGATAGGCCGCAATACTTTGTAATTGTGCCAGTGTGGTTCTTAAATCACTCGGCGCATGTTCACCATCGATGAGTAACCAGTCATAGCCGGCATTGGCAGCAATTTCAGTGCCGTAAGCATCTGCCAGTCCCACCCATAACCCAATCTGCTGTTGGGTTTTTAATCGTCTTTTAAAATGGTTTGTATCATCTATCATTGTCTGACTCGGTCTACAGGCGATGTAATTATTCGATTAAACGTGATTTAACAAAAAGTACCAATATAGATTTCGTATTTCGTCATTGTATATTGCTATTAATTATACATTTTATTAAGTTTTTACTTTTATTCACCATAAAAATTCACACGCTTGATGCCAAAATATAAGCTATCCCAGAATTCTTCCAAGCCATTTCAGCAAGGAATCAGGTAAAATCATTAAAAATTTAATAGTGGAAATGTCACTCATGGATTTATTAAACGTTTCAAAATCACGCTACACAACGAAAGCATATGATCCCAGTAAAAAAATTCCTCAAGAGCAGTTTGAACGTTTATTAGAAATCCTGCGTCTCACGCCATCCTCCATCAATATTCAGCCCTGGCATTTTTTTATTGCCGAGGATCAAGCCGCCAAAGAGCGTATCGCGAAAGCACTGATTGGGAAATATGCCTACAATGCACCTAAAGTTCTAGATTCTTCTCATACCATTCTGTTCTGTACCAAAGCGGATATTTCAGAACAGCACCTTGATACCCTGCTCAAGCAAGATGATCTTAGTGGCCGTTTTAAAGATGAAAAAGCCAAACAGGGCCAAAAAGACAGCCGTAGCGGTTATGTGGATTATTACCGTAATGAAAAAGGGGATATTCAGCGCTGGGCAGAAAATCAGACTTTTATTGCGCTCGGTCAAATGTTACTGGCCGCAGCTATTGAAGGAGTTGATGCCACCCCTATTGGCGGATTTGATGAACAGATCATTCGCCAGGAATTGGAATTAGATGAAAAAAGGTTAATTCCATCAGTGATTATGACGCTAGGTTTCCGCAGCGAAAATGATTTCAATGCTCAGTTACCCAAGTCACGCCTAAGTCGTGAAGAAATTTTCACCAAGCTGTGATTAAAAAAAATTACAATAAAAGGGGCAAATATGCCCCTTTCATGTCATTTCAGGACTTATTTTTGTAACAGGACTCAGGTATATTGGCAAAAAAAATAAACGGTAGTCCTTACTATGCTTCCAGCTATCAAAATGCCGATAAAATTTGAATGTCGCTCTTGCCAAACGGTTTACATGCAGAAATATAGCGCAGATGCTATTTTGACGTCTTATCCTAAATGTCCACATTGTCAGCAACCCGGTCAACTTCAGGGCACGATTGAAATACAGGATCTATTCAAACATCCTATTATTATGGCTAACTACTATTGGAAAGATACATTACAACGCTTTCAACGCTCATAATTGAGCCAATGTCCTTATTCTATAAGGCTTGAACACTACAAATACAGCGCATTTAAATGAGCTGGATTTGTAATTGCAATTCTTGCATTGCCAGCAATATTATCTTCAGCTTTATCAACAAGAAAATCATCACTATTCTGCCCGCCCTGTCTGCCATCAAAATGACTTATTATTGGGTTTGGCAGAAAAGGAAGATTTTCTGCAGCATCCCTTGATTTTTGTATCGAGCTATGTCAGACAAACATGGCATAGGCTAAGCAAATAACACTGGCCAAACCTAAAGCAAGACCGCATGCAGTTGCAGGTTTTAATTTTTCTTTAAATAGCATTAAGCCACTTAAAGCTCCCAGCAGCACCACAAGAATATTCATGCCTGCAAACACAATTGCAGGTGTGTCTTTTAATAATATGTGTGCCTTGACATACAGGGCTATATTGGCAAAATTTAAAATTCCCAGCCCCAATCCAGCCAGAATATTTCGACTACTGCCTCCTGTTTTCGTGGTTAGAAGGATATAGAACAAAGACAAGATAAAAGCACTGATAAACATTAAATTCAGTGCCACCGCAAACTGAACTCCCAGTCCAGTGGTGTACTTAAGCAGTACATCAATCAGGGCATAGCCACACCAGACCAATGCCAGATAAAGCAAGCCTTGCTTTGAAAATGGTTGCCCTTGCGCTGCTGCTTGATGTGAAAATAAAATACTGAGTACGGCGGAAATCCCTAATCCGATTCCAATTATTTTTAAGGTATTAAACTGTTCCTGAAAAATAAAGAATGCTGCCAACAGTGATAAAACCACTGATAAACGCTGGGCAATTTCAGTTTTGATAATACCGGCATATTGCAGTGATTTCGCCAAGCACAGGAAAATACTCGGTAGTAACACCCCCAGCGCCACAATCAGCCACCACGGCGTATCGATAACTGATATATGCTGTAAATCGGGCTTAAACCATAAAAAACAGAGGACACTTGCAGAGGCATAGTTCCAGACAATCATCTGCAAGGCATCAAAACCATTAGCCTTGCATAATTTCAACAAAATTGAGATGACGACACTACAGCATGCTGCAGCCAATATAAGTTCCATCTTTTGCCTTATTTTCCTGATTTATCATGCTTTAGGAATGAGATACAGAAAAGCCCACAATAGATGTGAGCTTTTGATTATAGATAATCTTTAACGATTATTTATAACGATTCACCATTTTTTCTAAAGAAATTGGACGAATCTTGTCTGCATGACCTGCAGTACCAAACGCTGTATAACGATCTACACAAATTTGTTTCATTGCAACAATAGTTTCCGCAAAGAATTTACGTGGATCAAATTCGCTTGGTTTTTCCGCCATCATACGGCGCATTGCACCAGTCGATGCCAAACGCAAGTCCGTGTCGATATTGATTTTACGAACACCGTGTTTAATTGCTTCAACCAGTTGTTCAACAGGTACACCATAAGTTTCCTTGATGTCGCCGCCAAATTCATTGATTACAGCCAACCATTCTTGAGGTACAGAGCTTGAACCGTGCATGACAAGGTGGGTATTTGGTAATGCCGCATGAATTTCTTTAATACGGTCAATTGCCAGGATGTCGCCTGTAGGTGGACGCGTGAATTTGTACGCACCGTGTGAAGTACCTACAGCAATCGCCAACGCATCTACATCGGTATCAGCAACAAACGAACGTGCTTCTTCTACAGAAGTAAGTAGTTGAGAATGGTCCAGCACACCTTCTGCGCCTACACCATCTTCTTCACCCGCCATACCGGTTTCAAGGCTACCCAGGCAACCAATTTCACCTTCAACTGAAACGCCACAGGCATGTGCCATTTGAACAGTACGGCGAGTCACGTCTACGTTGTATTCGTATGAAGTTGGTGTTTTACCATCTTCACCCAAAGAACCATCCATCATTACTGATGAGAAGCCCAACTGGATAGAACGCTGACATACGTCAGGGCTGGTACCGTGGTCTTGATGCATTACCACTGGAATGTGTGGCCATTCTTCAATTGCAGCTAAAATCAGGTGACGTAAGAATGGAGCACCTGCATATTTACGAGCACCCGCAGATGCTTGCACAATGACAGGTGAATTTGTTTCGTCTGCGGCCAACATAATTGCACGCATTTGTTCTAAATTGTTTACGTTGAACGCTGGTACGCCGTAGTTGTGTTCTGCAGCGTGATCCAAGAGCTGGCGCATCGAGATTAGAGCCATAATATCCTCCCAGGTGATGCGCCATATTCTACATGCTGAATCATTTCAATTCAGCAACAAAACACACTATTTCAAAAAAAAGTCCCTGCTTATGCAGGGACTTTTAAATAAAAAACTACAAACTTATTGAGCAGTTGCTGTAGAGGCAGCATCATCGGTAGCAGCAGTCGCTTCATCTGCTGGTGCATTTGCCACTTCAGCAGGTACATCAGTATTTTTTTCATCCAGGACAGGCTTATCCAGTGCATCAATCGCTTTTTGCTGTTCTGGAGTCGTTTGCTCCTCTACTGCTGCTGAAGCGGCAGTTTCAGTTTTAGGTGCTTCATCTTTCTTGGCACAGGCAGTCAAAGCCAAAGGTAAAATCACAAGTGCTGCAAGTGTTAATTTCAGGTTCATCACATTTTCCTACGACAGGAGATTTAATGACCGGAATTTTATTGCAGATATATTGCATTTTTATGACCAAAAAATGAATCACTCAAATGAAAAAGCAATGAAAAAAGGCTGACCGAAGTCAACCTTTGATACTTTTAAAAGAATGTATTAAGCACGTTCTAAAAGCACAGCAACCGCTGGAAGGATTTTGCCCTCAACAAATTCAAGGAATGCACCACCACCCGTAGAGATATAACCGATCTTATCTGCAACGTCGTATTTATCAATCGCAGCTAAAGTATCACCACCACCTGCAATAGAGAAACCATCAGATTCTGCAATTGCTAAAGAGAGTGCTTTAGTGCCTTCACCGAACTGATCTACTTCAAATACGCCAACAGGACCATTCCAGAGAATCGTTTTTGATGTTTTCAGGATTTCAGCAAATGCTTTCGCAGTTTCTGGACCCACATCCAAAATCATGTCGTTGTCTGCAACATCTTCCACTTTTTTCACTACAGCTTTAGCCGCAGCCAATGAACCGAGGAAATCATCAAAGTTAATTTCAGCAGCATCTGCAACCACAACGTCAGTTGGAAGCGGCACAGAAACTTCTGCTGCAATCGCTTTTGCAGTATCGATCAAGTCATTTTCGCAAAGTGATTTACCCACGTTGTAACCAGCCGCAGCCAGGAAGGTATTGGCAATACCGCCACCTACGATAATTTGATCGCAAATATCTGAAAGTGAAGTGAGTACATCAAGCTTAGTTGATACTTTAGAACCCGCAACAATGGCAACCATTGGTTTTTCAGGGGTTTTAAGTGCACGACCCAAAGCATCCAGTTCTGCTGCAAGTAAAGGACCCGCAGCCGCTACTTTTGCAAAACGTGCCACGCCTTCAGTTGACGCTTCTGCACGGTGTGCAGTACCGAACGCATCCATCACAAATACATCGCAAAGTGCTGCATATTTTTGTGCAAGTTCAGGGTTGTTTTTCTTTTCACCTACATTGAAACGGCAGTTTTCAAGAAGTACCACTTGACCAGCTGCAACTTCAACACCATCTAAATAATCAGTGAAAAGTTTGACTTCCTGGCCCAAAGCTTCAGTTAAGTACGCTGCAACTGGAGCCAAAGATTGTTCAGGTTTTGGCTCACCTTCAACTGGACGACCAAGGTGTGAATAAACCATGACTGCTGCACCTTTTTCCAAAGCCGCTTTAATGGTTGGCAATGCTGCGCGTAAACGTGCATCACTGGTAATTACACCGTTTTTAACAGGAACGTTTAAATCTTCACGAATTAGTACACGCTTACCTGCCAAATCCAGGTCAGTCATACGCTGAAAGTTCATGTATAGCTCACTTTATAGATATAAAAAACGCCCCGATTTTAAATGATTATGTAGAAAAAGGTTAGCATCTTTTGCAGAAAAGCTGTCGAAAGACAAAGTTTTGATTATTATAGTCAAAAGCCACCTCACGATTTAGAGCTTATGTCTATTCACCCAGACCCAAATATCAATCGTTTAAATGTTTTAGGCGAACCCTTGGCAAGCTGTTGCTACTCTCCTATTACCGGTTATTTTCGTAACGGCTTTTGTCATACGGCGACCACAGATCTAGGTCAGCATACGATGTGTGCACAAATGACCGCTGAGTTTCTTAATTTTTCGCAAAAAGTAGGTAATGACCTGATCACACCTCTTCCAGAAGTCGATTTCCCAGGTCTAGAACCGGGTGATTTCTGGTGCATTTGTGTGACCCGTTGGGTTGAAGCATATCAGGCTGGTATTGCTCCGCCTATTAAAATACAAGCTTGCCATCAAGCTGTGCTCTCATATGTTCCGCTTGATGTGCTCATGGAATATGCAGTGTAATGAATACTCCCAACATTATTTTGGCTTCAAGCAGTCAAACCCGTAAAGACCTGATGAATCGTCTCCGTATCGACTATCAGAGCTTGGTACCAGATATCGATGAATCCCCACGGGGCGAAGACCATGCAGATGAACTGGCGAAACGGCTGGCTTTTGAAAAGGCCAACGTTATTGCCGAACAATATCCCGATGCTATTGTGATTGGTTCCGATCAGGTGGCGTGGCGTGAAGGGGCACCCGATATTTTTATTGGCAAACCTTTGACTGTGGAAAAAGCCATCAAACAGTTACAGGCCAATTCGGACAAAATCGTTTATTTCAGTACCGCCCTCAGCGTACAGCAAAAATCGACGGGATTTGAACAGACCCTGGTTGAACATTATAAAGTGAAATTCCGCAAACTGGGTTTGTCCGAAATTGAACGTTATATTGAAGTCGATCAACCTTTAATGTGTGCAGGCAGTTTTAAGTGTGAAAGCTTAGGCATCAGTCTGTTTGAACAGATGACCGGGCAAGATCAAACCACTTTGATGGGTATGCCGATGATTCAGCTTTGTCATATCCTGCGTCAGTTGAATGTGTTAGTACCCTAGCTCAAATTCTGCTTAAGCCAATCCTTCCATGTTGAATGGTTGGCTTATTTGAGGGTTCCGCCCTCCTTGCTCAAGCTTTTCTTGTCCATGATTCATGGCTAGCATTGCGCTATTATCAATTTCAAAACTTCCCACACTACTTCACTCCCATAATGCAGACTAAGGAATCTCCACCAACTGATTTACAACTTGCTCTCACCTGCAACTCCATAGACAATAAGCATAAATTTATAGGTGCTTTATCTTATGTCCCAGCCTCTAGACGTGCTTGGCGGAATTACCGCCGAACAATTCCTTGCCGAATACTGGCAAAAAAAGCCATTACTGGTTCGTAACGCTCTCCCTGAAATTGCAGGCCTTTTAGAACCTCATGATGTTATGGAACTGGCGCTGGATGAAAATATCACTGCCCGCTTAATCAAGCAAAAAGATAAAGATCCAAACCAATGGTCAGTCAAATCCTCACCGTTGATTAAAGCAGACTTCCAAAAGATGCCTAAACTTTGGACATTACTGGTTCAGGCGGTAGACCATTATTCCTTTGATCTGGCTGAGCTGTGGAAAAAATTCCCCTTCATTCCTCAGTGGCGCCGTGATGACATCATGGTGTCTTATGCACCCAAAGGTGGATCTGTCGGTAAGCACTTCGACTTTTATGACGTGTTTCTGGTTCAAGGTTATGGTCATCGCCGCTGGCAATTAGGACAAATGTGTGATGCCGACACTGACTTCGTTGCAGGCCAACCTTTAAAATTACTGCCAGACATGGAAGTCAATTTTGATGAGGTACTTGCTCCCGGTGATCTACTATATGTACCACCTGGTTTATCACACTACGGCGTAGCGGAAGATGATTGCCTGACTTTTTCTTTCGGTTTCCGCATGCCAAATGTGGCAGAAATGATGGATCGCGTCAGTGACAAATTCGCAGACGATCAGTTGCTTAAAAATCCATTAAAAGACATTCTGCGTGACAAGATCAGCCCGATTGGTCAAATTACCCAAAATGAGCTGGAGTATTTAAAAACTGAACTTTTGGCACAATTGCAAAATCCGGCTGTGCTTGAGGATGCCCTGATGAGCCTAATGTCAGAAGCGAAATATCCGGAAAATATTCCAGAGGCAGAAGCCATTGGTACAGGTGATCTGGAAGAAGCTTTGGATCAGGGCTATTCACTTATGCTCGAGCCTGCATCACGCCTGCTTTATACTGAAGCTGAAGGTGAGTTGCTATTTTGGGCAAATGGTGAAGGCATTTGTATCTCCGAAGTTTTTTCCCCAATTTTAAAACAGTTGGCTGATGGCGGTTCAGTATTACTGGATGAAAATCTTTACGATTCCGACATTCTCGAAGACATTGTGAATTTGCTCAATGAATCTATTCTGATGCTGTTGCCTGCAGAAGATGAAGAATAAATAAAGCTACAAAAATGGGGAAAATAACATTTTCCCCATTTTTATATTTTAAAAAATTTATATTTATTTCTTCTCTAGATCAAAAACAAAATAACTCACTTATTTTAATTTCTTCCAATTTTATAAAATGCTGAAATAGCAACCGACATTTAAAAAGCAAAAAAAATTTAATTGCTTATTTCAGCTGAACAATCGCCTGAATGATGGTGCAACCCGGTTCAGAAGATAATTTAAACTCGCAGCCCATGCGTTCCAAACGCATTTTCATACTGCGCATGCCAATACTTAATCCCTGTTGCACTACACTATCTGCGTCAAAACCGACACCGTCATCTTCTATACTCAAAATAAACTGGTTTTCTCGAATATAGACCATCGCTATTTTTACCAGCCTGGCCTGACTATGTTTAATAATATTGGTCAGGCTTTCTTCCAGTACCCGAATCAAGGTGAGACACTGCAAAGCACTCGGCACGGCTTGCCATTCCTGGGGAAAAATCCATTTAGAACGAATGTCCAGCTCATCCATAAGCTGACTAAAACGATGCCTAACGGGTGCCACCCACAGTATGGGATTGACTGGAATTTTATTATCTGCAGATGAACCACTATCGATAATTTGCCTGAGGTCATCTCTTAGTAATTTAAGCATCGATAAAAATTGCTTGTTGGAAATATCATGCGTGCTTTGATCCACTAAAATCATCGAGCGAACCAATGATGCGCCTAAACCATCATGCAAATCATGAGATAAATTGATTCTTTCTTGTAGCTTGACATTTTTAAGCTCTAATTGATGTTTTTCATTCAAACTGGAGCTTAAATCATTACTGACCTGCTGAACTTTCATTTCTAGCTGGGCATTAAATGTTTCAATTTTTTTAACATTACGTGCCAATCTTGAACCTAATATAATCACCATAAAAAAGGTGATAATCGGTCCGGTATAGGGAGATAATGGTCGAACATCCTTTACAACCACCTCTCCCGATAATAATAAAAGGTCGAATATCATAAAAATGACAATAGCGCTTAGGCAAATGGCTAAAAAGATATAATCTGTTCTTTTAGATTGAATTGCATGATAACAGGCATATAAATAACCGATAATAAACAGTCCAACATAGATTAAAAATATCAGCGCAAAAACCCAATAAGCAGACTGCTGCGGGGTTAGAAAAATACCTGCAATAATCAGTCCCGTAATTCCCCAAACAACTGTCTCAACTTTAATAAAGCGCTTTTGGATAAACCTGAATGAATAAATACAAAAACTTACGACATAAAGAACAAAAAAAGCCAAATTGGCCTGTGCTGCAATTAGTGTATTTGGATAGGGAAATGTTTCTGTAGTCAGCATATTGGAAATAAATAGCACCCATAACAAGGAACTTAAGGCAAACCATCCAAAAGTGCTTTCTTTTCGCCGCGATAGCCATATAACAGAACAGACCACTCCAAAGGTAAGGGATACAATAAGATTAATTTGAAATAAAGTCCGGCGATTCCATACCTGACTTTGATATGACTCATAATTGTTTTGTATATTATTAAAAGAAATCTGACCAATACCAGGAGACTGGTAAGCAAAGCCCTTCACATAAATTAAAATTTCATTTTCGCCACTATTTAATCCCGATATCGGTAAAATCCAGTAACGCGGCATATTCCAGCTTTTTGACAGCGGCTCCTGTAAATGCTTGTCTCTCCAGAGTAAATCGCCATTTAAAAACACTGCGCCGGCAGAATTAATATAATCAATTGCAAAAGCAATCGGTTCTGCAAGTCTGGCCTGATTCTGACATGACCAGCTCCACTGAATTTTATACCATGCTGCTCCATTATAATTTTTCCAGCGCTTTTGCCACTGATCAGGCAAATCTACAGATTGCCAGCCCTGTCGGGGTAAAACTGTAAATGAACTGGTTTTAACGGTATCAACAGAATGAATGTGCACTGCACATTGTGCATTGATATTTTCAATTATTTCAGCATAACTAAATTGACTCAGCAGGCTAAGAACAAAAATAAAAAAATAATGCCCAATCAACTGCTTCATAAAATCCCTAAGGATCGTGCTGCACTCACGGCCTTTGTTCTTTTGCTTACCGACAATTTCCGGTAAATATGCTTAATATGACTTTCAACCGTATATTTAGAAACAAAGAGTTGTTCGGCTATTTCCCGGTTACTCATGCCCTGAGCGACCAGATTTAGAATCTCAGTTTCCCGGCTGGTTAACAGCTCCATATCTGCATCTATGATTTTCTGATCAGCCACTGCCAGTATAACCGCAGCTGATATCTGTTTCAAAATTTCTTGAGCAATAAAAGGGTCTATCGGCGCACCGCCACGTAAAATGCTGCGAATGGATAACTTAACTTCAACATCATCACGTTCTTTCAGAACATAACCTGTCGCGCCTGCCTTGATTGCTGAAAATAAACTTTCCTGAGTACTCCAGGCTGAAATCACCAAGATCATGGCATTGCTATCCTGTGCATGAAGCTTTTCAATCAGCTCTATGCCGTTACCGTCAGGCAGTCCCAAATCAACCAAAGCTAAGGAAACAGGTTGCTGCTCTATTTCTACAAAAGCCTGTTGCAAGTTTTTAGCAAAAATAAGCATATCTTCACTATAGCCCAGTTCTGCCAATATTTTTTTTAATCGTTCTTGAATCAGCCCTTCATCTTCAACAATTAAAACTGGAACGGGTAAAATCGTTGCTAATTCTGACACACAGCACCCCCTATTATAACTGCCTACTATAGCGAAAAATACAAGCTAAACAATATCCCTAAAATCAGGTAATTTAATAACTTTTATATTAATAAACGATCAATTTTATTTACTATTGCATTGTAATCAGCCAGAGTTAAGACCATAAAATACAAATTTTAAAGTTTCAATCGATGATTTAGCCATCAGTTATCCATTCAATATTCTGACTATCATACAGGGTATAACTTACTTTAGTTTTTGCTTAAATTAATCAGATATAGGTCAAAAAAAAACCGCTGTTTTAGCGGTTTCTTACTTCGGATGAGATTAGTGACCATATTGCTGGTTTAAGTATTTCACAATCTCTGCAGACTCAAACATTTTCACTCCGGTATTCGGATCAATTAAATAAGGAACCTGAATATCTTGCCCCATAATTTCAACAGTCTTTTCACGTTTACCACCAGCTAAGGGTTGATATTTTCCAGGTTTTAAACGCAATATTGCCGGCCCCATATCCTGCCAGCGCTCTTTAGCCACGTTATGATAAATATACGGTAGCTCAAGCTCGGTTAACATCGCTCGTACCACACGCGTAAAAGGACTGGCTTCAAAACCCCATAACTCCAAAAGTTGCTCAGGTGCTGCACGATCTTTAATTTTCCGGTTAATCCAGACGCCTCGTGCACCATTCACGATGGTGCCAGCTAAAGCTACAACAGGGATTTTAGGATAATGGGCAAATTTTTTCGGTGTGGTTCCCGTTCGGCCATAATGTTTAAATAAATGATTAATAATGGCTTGTGATTCATATATTTCTGTACCGGTATTTTCATCTACGAAAAATGGAAACTGTTTTTTGCCACCTTTTTCTTTGACAATTTTCCGGTATTTCTGGCCACCCTTAGGGCAAGGATAAACCTCATAATCCAGATTTAACAAGGTTAAAACTTCACGCACACGGCGACAAAATGGCGAACCTTCAAACTCATAAAGTTTCAGTGATTTTTCAGGCTGCTTGGGAAAAGCCGTACCGCTCACACCTCGTCCGCCTTCAGTCAAAGATGAAGCCAGCGCTTGTATCACTTTAATTTGATGATTCACCATATTTTGTCCTTGTTTATTTGTCGTTATAAATCGACTAATTTTTCTTTTGCCACCACAATGCCGTTGTTATCGGCATAGATATAATCGCCAGAACTGACGCTTACACCACCAAAATACAAAGTTAAATCCACTTCGCCTATGCCCTTGCGATTACTTTTTTGCGGAATTGCAGCCAATGCATGTACACCCAGGTCCAGTTCGGCAATGGCATCGACATCACGTACACACCCGTAAATAATTACCCCATTCCAGTGATTTTTCACCGCTGATTCAGCAATCATATCGCCCATCAAGGCACAGCGCATAGATGCTCCACCATCCACCACAAGCACTTTACCAGTACCATCGGTTGCGAGCAGTTCTTTGACACGTGAATTATCTTCAAAACACTTTACAGTGACTGCCTGACCACCAAAACTTTTACGTGCACCATAGCTTTTAAAGAATTTTCCATCCATTGATGGGGTGACCACCTGAATTTCTTTTTCTGGATTGTCATCAAGTAGGTCACAGGTTACGAATGCTGGATTAGACACTTTTTATTTCCCTCGTTTGGAATTTTGTATGCGTAAATTATCATAAATTTCAAACTTTTCAGTCTGAGTTTGTGCAGCCTCGACCATAGTATGAGCTACTTGTACTGCTGTCACGGGCTTATATTTAAATGTATCAGGAACCCAATGCGAGAATTTTTGATACAATTTTTGCGTCATATCTTCTAAGGTGCGTTGTTCTGGTCGTTCACCGATTAATAGTGATGGGCGCAGAACAGATACATATTCCAGATTTAAGCCTTGGATATGCTGTTCCAGCTCACCTTTGACTTTATTGTAAAAAATTCTGGATTGTGCGTTTGCGCCCATGGTACTAATTAATAAATAGTGGGTCTGGGTCGATTCAAATAAATCGGCAAAATGTGCATTGATTTCATAATCAATATTATAAAAATTCTGTTTTGAACCGGCCTTTTTTAGTGTCGTGCCTAAACAGCTGAAGGCATGACTATAACCATTTACATCTTCATCGTTCAGTAACAGAAAATCCTGCAAGATAAATTGTTGTACTTTTTCCAGACTTTTAATCTGCTGATCTTCATGCCGAACCACAGCCGTTATTTTCTCACAGCTTTCAAGCTCGTTGAGCTGTTTCAGCAATTCACGTCCCACTAGACCTGTTGCACCAATCACAATTACACTTTTAATTGATTTAGTCATTTTTTAATCGATCTCTATAGGTTTTACTAACGTAACAGTTTTTTTATACTTTTTATGCATCTAAAATGTTGCTGAATCAAGTCAAGACTTGACTTAACGCCATAGTTTAATCACAATATGGCACTTGTTTACGGGCTGGTGATAATTCTTCTGATGAAGGTTTTCAGTTGTAATTTCAGCCCGCCCAGACCAATCTAATTCAAGGAGTGCACGAGTGGCAAACTCTGCTCAAGCTAAAAAACGTGCTCGTCAAAACGTTAAAGCACGTAAACACAACGCAAGCTTACGTTCTATGGTTCGTACTTATCTTAAACGTACAGTAGCTGCAATCGCTGCTGGTGATTATGCTGCTGCTACAGAAGCATACAAAACTGCGGTTCCTGTAATTGACCGTATGGCTGATAAAGGTATCATCCATAAAAACAAAGCTGCTCGTCATAAGAGCCGTTTAAATGCACAAGTTAAAGCTTTAGCTAACTAAGTTGTTGCATTAAAAAAAGCCCTTTTAGGGCTTTTTTTACGTCTATAAAAAATTATTAGGTCTAAAAATAGCACCTTATAAAAACATAAGGCACTTCAAAACTTCTATTAAAATTTTTTTTAGGCTTACTTTCTTCAGGAAGAATATCAAGAGGGCGTTTTTTAAAAGCAATGCTGTTTTATTTTATTTTTTCCAGGTTCTGAAACTCGCGAATCGACAGCTCATTCACTTGACCACGCCAAATCCATTTCAGTTTGGATTCTAAAAACACATCACCTTCAAACCAGACAAACAGGCCTTCCATCATTTTTGGCCAGTCTTCATGGCTAACGGTATTACGCCCGGAAATCACCGCAATAATGGCTGCCAAAATAGTATCATGGCTCACAGCCAGACTTAAACCAAAATGATCTTGCGGATGGGTGTTATAAATCAGCTCCAATACATCGACCACACCGGTAATCGGATGTTTCATTCCCGGCAAGGCATTATTGACAAAACTGTTAATAAAACCCAAAGCACCCTGTTTCTGAAAATAAGGCCCCGCCTGTTTAATATCGAGCACAAAACTTCCCGGCTCAACCAGTAAGCCTTGCTGGACAATTTCAATATGATGGGTATTTTGTACCAGCGTACTTGAATCGGCACCCTGTATCATTAAAGCAGCAGTATCGACACAGCGTTGAATCGGACTTGAAATGCAGTGCTGGATGCTACGGTCCGTATTATCAATTAAATAGTTACCCCATGCCTGGGCAAGCTCACGGCCTTGTTCGGTTAACTGCAAGTCATAGCCTGCCAAACCCTGCCCTGTAACGACCTCGCGAATAGAATGGCGGGTAAACAGAGTGACAGGTGTTTTAGCATCAGGCAATAAATCAATCGCCTTCAGCATACTTATAGGGAGTAAATCTAACGCCATGAAGCAGCCAAAATTAAACATGGGTACATAGCATACTATAGCATGTTAATGCATCCGCTCAATGTATGTTCGCCATAAGTCCTAGAGCCTGGAATGCCAAATTTTTCATCTCGATATTACGAAATGCGATAAAACCACCATTCAGTAAACTCTCGCGCTGATTATATATAAAGGGTCTGCCTTTAAAATCTACCAGCCCGCCACCGATGCGTTCAATCAGGCATTGCCCTGCACTGGTATCCCACTCACTGGTCGGATGAAAGCGTGGGTAAATATCCACTTTACCTTCCAGCATCATGCAGAACTTATAGGCACTGCCCGCCCTAAACTCTACAATATCCACCTGCTGTTTCAGGATGTCCAGATATTCAGCATATTTGGGTTTGTTCTGACTACTTTGACTTAAACCGACCTGAACAGTTTCAGACGGCAGATCATCAACATATTGCAGCCATTGCCCCGTTGCAATTTCTAATTTTAAAGGCAGGCCATGTTTAGGACAAAAATATATCGTTTGTTCACCAGGGATGGCTAATACAGCGAAGGTGGTATGCGCCCCCTCAACCAGACTCAAATTAATGGTAAATTCAGGACGTTTATGCAGAAATTCCTTGGTACCATCCAAAGGGTCAAGCAACCAGAATTTTTGCCATTGCTCACGCTCGGTATAGTCACCTTCTTCAGACAACAACGAGATGTTCGGAAAAATTTTGTGTAATGCGGTCGTGATAAACGCATTGACCCGATAATCTGCCTGGGTTACGGGTGATTGATCATTTTTATGCTCGACATCAAAAGTTTCACCTGCACAATAGGCTTGATATTCTGCTCGCAAAATTTCACATGCCTGTGTCACAATGGGAACTAACTGTAAAATCAGAGCATCTTGCGGTGCCGTAGTTGCATTAAACATAGATTACCTTCATATGCCGAATTCCTCAGAAAAACCCACCATCATTTTTGACATGGATGGTACGCTTCTCGATCTTGCTTATGATGATTTCATCTGGAATCATCAACTCCCTATTCGCTATGCAGAAAAGCATAACTGTACACTCGAACAAAGTACCCAAGCGCTATTTCAGTTTTACCAGCAATACAATCATACCTTAAATTGGTATTCCACACGCTTCTGGAGTGCAAAAGTAGGGGTTGATACATTGGCGCTGCAACAGGAATTTCAACACAAGGTGGCTTTACGCCCAGGCTGTATTGAATTATTGGAATATCTTAAAGCTCAGGGCTATGCCTGCTGGATTGCAACCAATGCCGATTGTGAAGGCCTAAAATTCAAACTTGAACAGACCCGGATTGCACATTACTTTGATGTCATAATCAGTAGTGAAGTGATTGGTCACGCCAAAGAAAACATCGAATTTTGGCAGAAACTCCATTCACTGCACCCCTTTCAGGTCGAACATACCTATTTTATTGATGACACTGAAAAAGTACTCAAAGGTGCAGAAAAATTTGGTATCCAGCATTTAATTACCATTGCCCAGCCCTCATCTCAAAAAGAAGTTAGGACTGAAAGTTCCTATCCCATTTTACAAGAGCTGACCGATTTAATGGTGATCTTAGAACAAGCTGAGGATCTGAAAAAATATGCCTAATTCTTCTCAACAGAACAATGTTGAAAGTATGCGTGTTGACAAATGGTTGTGGGCAGCACGTTTTTTTAAAACACGTTCAATATCCAAAGCTGCCATTGAAGGCGGTAAAGTTCATCATAACGGTGAACGGGTTAAAGTTTCCAAAGAAGTTCGTGTCGGTATAGAGCTCACCATCCAGCAGGGTTTTGACCGTAAAACCGTTGTCATCAAGGCCTTATCCGCCGTTCGCGGTGCAGCACCGATTGCCCAGCAACTTTATGAAGAAACCGAAGTGAGTGTTGCAAGACGAGAGTTGATTGCCACCCAAAGAAAGTTGCATAATCTAGCCCGACCTGAACATCGGCCGAGTAAAAAAGATCGAAGACAAATCAGTAAATTCAAACAAGATAATGATCAGCAGTTCGATCAGCACTGGTCATATCATGATTAGAAGCTGTTGATATTTAAGCGTCACATTCTGTCGCATTCGACTGAATTGATATAGTACATAAGGAATGAATCTGTCACTATACTTGGGTGGAACACGTTTGAAAGCAACACATCCACTTAAGTGAATATTTTTGTGACATCGTTTTGAGGTTGTGAGATGGATGATAATAAAAGCAAGGCGCTAAATGCTGCCCTAAGCCAAATTGAAAAACAGTTTGGTAAAAATACAGTAATGCGCCTTGGTGACAATACTGTACAGGCCGTTGAAGCGGTCTCTACAGGCTCTTTAACTCTAGATATTGCTCTGGGTATTGGTGGTTTACCTAAAGGCCGTATCGTTGAAATTTACGGTCCTGAATCTTCAGGTAAAACCACCATGACTTTGCAAGCCATTGCAGAATGCCAAAAAGCGGGTGGTACATGTGCGTTCATTGATGCTGAACATGCACTTGATCCACAATATGCCCGCAAGTTAGGCGTAGACATCGACAATCTTTTGGTGTCACAACCTGACAATGGTGAACAGGCTCTTGAAATTGCCGACATGCTGGTACGTTCTGGCGCCATTGACCTGATCGTGGTCGACTCCGTTGCAGCCCTAACCCCACGCGCAGAAATTGAAGGTGAAATGGGCGACTCGCATATGGGTCTGCAAGCCCGTTTAATGAGCCAGGCACTCCGTAAAATCACCGGTAATGCAAAACGCTCTAACTGTATGGTGATCTTCATTAACCAGATCCGTATGAAGATTGGTGTGATGTTTGGTAGCCCTGAAACCACAACGGGTGGTAATGCGCTTAAATTCTACGCTTCCGTACGTCTGGATATCCGCCGTATCGGTCAGGTAAAAGAAGGTGATGAAATCATCGGTTCGGAAACCCGCGTAAAAGTCGTGAAGAACAAGATGGCGCCTCCATTTAAAGAAGCGGTATTCCAGATTCTGTATGGTAAAGGTGTCAACCATTTAGGCGAATTGATTGACCTCGCCGTACAGCAAGAGATCATCCAGAAAGCAGGTGCATGGTATTCTTATCAGGGCGATAAAATTGGCCAAGGTAAAAACAACGTGATTCGCCATCTGGAAGAAAATCCACAAATTGCAGTGGAAGTGGAAAAACTGATTCGTGAACAGCTCCTCACTACAGGTACAGCACCGGTAGAAGACAAGGATGAAGCTGAACCAGACTTTTTAGACGCTTAATTTCCGGCATAATAAAAGTTAAACTGTAAAACGCCCTACGGGGCGTTTTATATTTGATGTGATATAGACCCTTATGAGCAATCCCAAATTTCCCAATATGCTGGATTACGCAGCACTCAAGCAACAATTTGATGAGTCGCCTGAAGAATTGTCCACCTGTTCAATTCCACCTAAAGAATCCGATGCTTTACACTTTGAAACTGAAACCCAGCCCAAACATCAAGGCTTGACGGGCACACGCTTACGCTCCTACGCTTTTGCTGTACTGACACGTAAGGAATACTCAAAAGCGGATCTGGTCGAGAAACTTGCACTTTATGCAGTGGATCGTGATGAAGTGCTAAAATTGGTGGATGAACTGGCGAGTGAAAATTATCAGAGTGATCAGCGTGTAGCTGAAATGATGCTGTCGAGCCAGAAACGTAAAGGTAAAGGTCCAAACCGCATCAAGATGGCATTAAAATCAAAAAAAATTGATAGCAGTCTAATTCAGGATGAATTAAAAGAAACAGACTGGAATGAACAAGCCTATCAACTGAAAGTAAAAAAATTCGGTCTTGATGTTGAAAAAGAGCCAAAACTGAAAGCCAAACAAATACGCTTTTTGATGTATCGTGGGTTTGAAATGGATGCAATTATGAAAGCAATTAGCAAAAAAGCAGATGAAATATAAATATAGGGAAATATGAATTATTATAAAAATTGGTGGCAACCCTACCAGCAAACCTTCGGCACATCATAGTTCTACTACCGTTGCTACCTTCCGGTCCTGGCGGGGTTCGTAGAGTACAATTGCGAAGTAACCGGCAGGGCTACCATTGCAAGAACAGAGTATAGAGATTTTTAATTAACTTGCAAGTACTCCAACCTGTTTTCTAGCAACATTGCTTTTGTTTGCTTATTAAAAAAACAATCTTGATTAAAAACAGCATTCTTGAATGTTTTTTATCTGCACAATCAATTACTTTAAAACTATGACAAGATTGTAAACGCATATTGCATTTCATGGGCCGGACGTTTTTAATGTCGTCATGTCTTTTAAATGGTCACACTCTAAAATATTGTATTTAGAATGGACCGAAAAATACAAAATGGATGTTTTTTATGATGCTCAAACAGCATGCCTTATGCGTACTCACCTTCTTGGGTTCGGCTTCACTTTACGCCAATGTGCCGATTGAATCACGCGGCTTGAGTCAAAACAACAGTATTGACCTCAGTGCCAACAATGTGGCTATGAACCCAGGTGCAACAGTTGCCAATGTGCCAACCAATTTAAATTGGCAAATCATGCAAAAAAACCAGCAATTAGAAAATGACATTCGCGTATTACGCGGCAAAATTGAAGAACAGGACAACGAAATTGAACAGCTTAAACACGAATTGACCAATCGTTATACCGACTTGGACCAACGTCTGGAACTTCTACAACAGAAAGTAGACCCAGAAAGTGCAGCTCCAGAGGAGGATAATCAACAGGATACTTCTCCCAGCAGCTCAAACAGCCAAGCCACAGTAGCATCTCATACATCCGCTAAAGAAGTGGCTCCAGCAACAGCCAAGCAAGCAGTTTCCGCCAATGCTCAGCCCTCTTCAACTGAACTTGATAAAGCAGCCTATACTGTAGCGCTGGATGCTTATAAACAAGGCGGTGCAAAAAAAGCCATTGCTCCTATGCAAAACTTTATCAAGAACAATCCCAATAGTATCTACATTAGTAATGCCTATTTCTGGCTCGCTGAATTTAATCTGGCCGTGGAACCGACCAATTATGCAGAAGCTAAAAAGAACTATAATATCGTGGTCAATCAATACCCCAATTCTGCCAAGGCATCACGTTCCCTATATCAACTCTACAATATAGCCAAAGATGTCGATCACAATACGACTCTCGCCAATCAGTTAAAAATAAAATTACAAAAAAATTATCCCAAATCTGAAGAAGTTGGATATTTAAAGAAATAAAAGACAAAAAAAGACACCTTAATAGGTGTCTTTTTTATAGCAGTATATTCGATTAACGAACAATACCACGCTTGGATTGCTCTAATGAATCAATCAATAACTGTACTTCAGGAGCTTCAGGCAACAGGTCGGTGCGAATCTGCTGTATGGCCTGCTCAGTGGTTAAAGCTTCTTTATAAATCAATTTAAAGGCTTGACGTAAGGCCTGGATCACATCTTTAGACCAACCCTTACGACGCATACCTTCAACATTCATAGCAAAGGCATGCGCTGGGTTACCTGAAACCATGACATAAGCAGGTACATCTTTTAAGATTAAGGAAGCACCACCGATCATGCTGTAAGAATCAATTTTGCAGAATTGATGAATACCTGAGTTTCCACCCACAACCACATAATCGCCAACCTGAACATGTCCGGCAACACCAACATTATTGGCAAAAATATTATGATCGCCCACCACACAGTCATGTGCAATATGTGTATTGACCATCAATAAATTATGACTACCGATTTTGGTAAGACCTTGATCTTGAACCGTACCACGATGCAAGCTGCAATGCTCACGAATAGAGTTATGATCGCCAATTTCAAGCCAGGTCTCTTCGCCAGCATATTTTAAATCCTGACAAACTTCACCCACACTCGCGAACTGGAATATTTCGTTGTTTTTCCCAATACGAGTATAACCACCAACCACTACATGTGCATGTAGCTTGGTGCCCTCACCAATGGTGACCTGTGGCCCAATAATACAATAAGGGCCAATTTGTACATCTGCAGCAATGACTGCAGATGAGTCTATAATGGCGGTTGGGTGAATTAAATCGTTATTACTCATGCCTGCTCTATTTTCTGATGCGAAACCGTAATTTCCGCGGTTGTTGCTACAACGCCATCCACTGTGGCGATACAATTATATTTGTAAATTCCACGTTTGTGCATAACCAATTCTGATTTTAATACCAATTGGTCACCAGCAACGACCTGTTTTTTAAAACGGACTTTTTCAACACCCGCAAAAAGAAACAATGATCCTGGACCAGGTTTTTCATTATTCATGATAAAACCAAGTATACCAGAGACTTGAGCTAATGCCTCAACAATCAAAACGCCTGGCATAATCGGGTAGCCCGGGAAGTGCCCCTGTAAAAACTCTTCATTGATTGAAACATTCTTATAGCCCACAATGCCATTGTCAGTCACATCTACAATGCGATCGACCAATAAGAATGGATAGCGGTGAGGTAAATATTCACGAATTTGTTGAATGTGCATTGGCAATTCAGGTTTCGTAAATGCAGGAGTATTCGACTCAGTCATCATATCTATTTACGCTTAAAAGTTGATTCAAGGGACTCGATTTGAGCCTGTATATGATCAAGCCGTTTAAGTAACTGGGTCAATGGCACATCTGCTAATTGTTTAAAGCGTACTGCAGCCCGTTTCCAGTGCAAACTTTCCAGCATTGGTGTGCCAGAAGAATAGCTTCCTGCCTCAGAAATACTTTTTGTGACCATTGACATACCGGTAATTGTGACATTGTCGGCAATATTAATGTGACCTACCACCCCCACGGCTCCAGCCAGTACACAGTTTTTGCCAATTGTTGTGCTACCTGCTATACCACATTTCGCAGCAAGTGCTGTATTTGCACCAATTTTTACGTTATGGGCAATTTGCACAAGATTATCAATAATGACACCATCTTCCAGAAGAGTATCATCGAGTGCGCCACGGTCAATGCTGCAATTTGATCCAATTCTGACGTCATTTCCGATTTTAACTGAACCTAATTGTGCAATACGATGCCATTTACCTTGGTAAGGAGCAAAACCAAAGCCCTCTCCCCCAATCACGGTATTGGCATGAATACGGACACGATCCCCAATTTTTGTCTCACCAGTTAATGTGACATGTGAATCGATAAAGCATTGCTGACCAATTTCGACATCATCATCAATTTTAACGTGTGACTGAATGACGGTATCATCACCCACCACACAATGCTCACCAATAACAACATAATGTCCAATATAGGCACTATCGGCAATTATGGCAGAAGGGTGAATTTGAGCTGTACTTTCTATGCCCTGATGCAGATTTTTCTTTTCAAATACATGCGTCAGAATGGCAAAAGCCAGATAAGGATTGTCAACTACAATAAAATTATTGTGCGTATCTAACTGATTTTTTAGAGAGGAAGTAACGATCAATGCACCCGCCTTTGAAGCGCGTGCCTGATCCAGATATTTATCAGCATTTACAAATGCAATATGTTTCGCTTGAGCTGCATCCAAGCTGGCCAATCCTTCTAATATTAAATCAGATTGACCTACGTGCTCGCCCTGTACCAGACGGGCAAGATCTTCTAAGCGAAATTGTCTAGGATTCATTGATTACTTAATAACGTTAACCTTTTGAATCATTTTATCAGTTAAATCATATTTAGGGTCATAAGCAAGTGCTGAATTTTTATTCAAAACAACATCCAAGTTATTTTCTTTACGCAATTGTTCTGCCACTTGCTTAACTCGAGCCCCTAAAGTCTTGTTCATCATCTGAATCGTAGACTGAACGGTTGACTGTACACTTTGCTGCAGCGTATTAAATTCTTTTAGCTGAGTCTGAAATTGCACAGACATTTTTTGCTTTTCAGCATCAGATAAATTAGGCGTTTGCTGAGCACGTTGCTGTAGAGCTTCGAGTTCTTTAGCTAACTGTTCTAGTTTAGTGGTTTGCGGCTTGACTTTTTGCTGCAAAGAAACATTCTGCTGTTTTAAATAAGTGCTATTTTCTACCACTTTTTCCAGATCAACAACCCCATAACCAGCGGCATGTACTATCGACGTACTCGCCAAACCAGCAAAAACAAGGCTCATTAATATTTTCTTCATACACATATCCTCTTTAAACCCATTGAGGGTCGCACTTAGAAAGTACGACCAATTTCAAATTGGATATTTTTAGTATTATCACCGTCTTTTTCATTTAACGGATAAGCATAGCTGAGAGATAGTGGCCCAATCATGGTAATCCAGGTAAAACCTGCACCTACGCTATAACGCATATTACCAGCATCAAAGCCGAAGTTATCTTCGCAATATTGTTTCGCATTGACTTGAGTATTAGTCGAATCCAGATATAAGTTTCCTTTTGGAATATCACACTGAGTATCAAATACTTGTGCACCTTCAGCAAACAGCACTGGACGAACCTGACGGGTCCAATCCCCTTTAAATGGTAAAGGTAGTGCCAGTTCGGTACCAAATTGTACTAAAGCATTACCACCGACTTCTTCCGGATTATAATCTTTAGTTCCTGACTCATTATAAGTAACACCAGGATATCTAGGACCTAATGTACTGTTGTCATAACCACGTACTGAACCAAAACCACCGGCATAGAAATTTTTATAGAATGGCAAGTCGTTACCATAACCCAACTTACCATAACCACGCAATACAAAGCCCTTACCTAAAGGCTGGAAGGCTTGGGCATCATAAGTAATTTTTTGATATTCCACATCACTGCCTGGTAATGCAATTTCACCATTCACACGATGTGACATACCTGATGTAGGGAAAACAGGACGGTTCAAAGTATTATAAGACCAACCTAAATTAAGGTTATAGGTTAGGAAATCACCATTAAACTTATTATCAAAAGTTACTTCCTGGCCTGTTGGGCAGTTATATAGGCCTGTAGACGGATCAAGAACAGTATCTACATTACACTTTGTATCCGAACCAGTGGCTTTACCACTATTCGCTAGCAAATAGTCACGAACATAAGTAGATACATAAGGACCGGTAGTCACTTCTGTTTGGTCAATATTTAGACCTGCACTGATACTCTGGTTCTCATCAATTGGATAACCGAAGTTGATACCACCACCAAAACTATCGGTTACATAGTTATTGACGTTATAGTTATTATCCAGCTTGGTTTTACGGTAATACATGTTATAACCGCGACGTACACCATCAATGGTGAAGTATGGATCAGTCACGCTTAAATTATAATAATCTTGTGTTTCTGAACGCGACAAGTCAATTGATACCGCATTACCTGTACCCAAAAAGTTGGTTTGACTTAAGCCCGCCTGGAAGGTTACACCACCACTTTGCGAGAAACCGACTGCCAGTGTACTGGTACCTGAATGCTGTTCCTCAACATTCACGTTCAGATCCACCTGGTCAGGTACATTCGGAATACGTGCCGGTTTAATATCGACTGTTTTAAAGAAACCTGTACGTTCTAGACGAACTTTAGATAAATCAATTTTTTCATTGCTGGCTAATGCACCTTCCATCTGGCGCATTTCACGACGTAATACCTCATCGGCTGTTTTGCTATTACCAGTAAAGTTGATACGACGCACAGTGACTTGCTGACCCGGATTAATATAATAATTCAAATCAACCTGTTTGGTTTCTTTATTAATTTCAGGAACAACATTCACTTCCGCATAGTAATAACCGGCATTACCATACTTACGCAGTAAAAGCTGCTTGACTGCATTGACTTTTTCTTGAGAATAAATGTCGCCATCTTTATAAATTTGCAGTGCTTTTAATTCTTCAGGTTTATAAAGTGCATCACCCAAAAACTTGCTTTGACCAAATTTAAATTGTTCGCCTTCTTCTACCGCAACTTCGACAAAGATATTCTTTTTATCTTCACTCAAGTTCAAACTCGAGTTGGTGATATTGAAATTGATATAACCCTTGTTTAAATATAAAGCACGCAAAGCTTCAAGACTGGCTGCCATCTTTTCACGTGCATAGCGATCGTTACGGGTAACAATCGAACTCCAACCACTTTCCTTAACGGCAAAAGCCTGCTTAATGTCGCTTTCTTTAAAAACGGTATTACCAATAATATTGATATCAACAACTTTAGCTGCCTTACCTTCAACAAAGTCAACGGTTAAATCAACACGGTTATTCGGTTTGGCAGTCGTGATGACCTTAACATCGGCATCATAACGACCTTGCTGCATATACTGCTGTTCAAGTTCAGTTTCAATGGTTTGCAAAGCAGATTTTTTCAAAACCTCGCCTTCTGCAATACCCATCTTTTTCAAGCCTTCTTCAAGGGCTTCTTTGGGAATCAGTTTATTTCCCTTAAACTCAACCTTGGAAATAACCGGGCGTTCTACCACGCTAAAAACAAGCGTATCTGCTTGTTGAGATGCCTTGATATCATCAAACAGGCCAGTGGCATACAAGGCACGAATCGCATTTGCAATGATCGCATCATTAACCCGATCGCCAGCATTGACAGGCAACACTCCATAAACATTTTCTGGCGTTAAGCGAACAAGTCCATCAATTTTGATATCGCGAACAATGAATTCATCTGCTGCATATACTTGTTGTACTGCTGCCATTGCACTAACGAGTGCCAAAGGCATAAATAAATGTGTGTGCTGCATGCCAGTCTTTTCCGATGTTAATTTATTACATATTTACGTTGTTATAAACGCATGAAGTCATTGAATAGTGCAAGGAGCATCATGCTACCGAGCAGTACCATACCAATTTTTAAACCAAACAATTGTATTTGTTCAGAAACAGGTTTACCACGAATTAGCTCAATAACATAGTAAACCAAGTGTCCACCATCAAGCATTGGTATAGGCAATAAATTTAAAATACCTAAACTCACGCTCATTAAGGCCATAAATGAGATAAAGGTTTGCCAACCCATTTCCGCACTTTGCCCTGCTACCTTGGCAATGGTGATCGGTCCAGATAAATTATCCAGCCCAATTAAACCACGGACCATCTTAACCATCGAGTTCAAAATCATACCTGAAATTTGGCCCGTTTTATCAACAGCCATCACCAGTGCTTCAGTCGGGCTGTATTGAATGGTTTGCTTATATTCTTCGGGAATGGTTATTTTTCCAGGGGTACTTTGTACACCAAGCATACCTGAAACATTACCCATGCTGTCACGCTTGGCTTGTGGCGTCACCTGTAAATGTAGCAGTTGATTTTGACGTAATACATCTATTTTTAATAATTTTTCTGGAGAAGCCTGAACAACTTGAACAACATCGAACCAGTCATTCATTTTCACGCCATCAATGGCCACAATTTTGTCGCCTTCTTTCATCCCCTGACGAATAGCGGCACCACCTTCACTCAGCTTGCTGACCACGGGAGCAATATATGGACGGTATGGCATAAAGCCCAAACTATCCAATGCAGACTGGTCTTGATTTTTTAAGAAGTTCTGGATAGGCAAGTAAAAGGTTTGCAACTGACCGTGACGGTCTGCCTGAATTTCAATAGAACCGGTTTCACCAACACGATCCACCAAGGCAAAATTTAACTTTTCCCAAGTTGTGACTTGCGTTCCATCGACTGTTGTAATTTTGTCACCAACCTGCATTTGAGCTGTAGCTGCCGGGGTATTTGGCAACACTTTACCCACACGGGTGTTCAATTGTTCTTGCGATGGAATAAACAAAACCCAGAACAATAAGACGGCAAAAACCAGATTGATTAACGGCCCGGCAGCAACAATTGCGATCCGTTTCCAGGGATGCTGATGGTTGAATGCCTTAGGTAAATCCTCTTCAGCAACGCTGCCTTCCCGTTCATCCAGCATTTTGACATAGCCACCTAACGGCAATGCTGAAAGCTGATATTGAATGCCCGATTTTTTAGAGGTCCACTTGACTAAGGTTGGCCCAAAGCCAATCGAATAAACTAAAACTTTAACACCCAGTTTACGCGCAACAATATAATGTCCAAACTCATGAATCGCAATGAGCGGTCCAAGAAGTAAAATTGCTGCCACAATCATAAACAAGGTACTCATTTTTTAGCTTCCTTTATTGATGACAATTTGCTGGGCAGCAGATCGAGCCATTTGATCGACTTGTAAAATACGCTCAATCGACTCTGCAGCGCCCCCTTCAACCTGATTTAAAGTCTGTTCGACTACCTGAGGAATTTCTGTAAAGCCAATAGCACTTTTCAAAAAGGCAGCAACAGCAATCTCATTGGCAGCATTTAGAATTGCAGGAGCTAAACCGCCCGTTTGCATGGCCTGACGTGCAAGCTTTAATGCTGGGAAACGCAGTGTATCAGGTTCCTGAAAATCCAGTTGTTGATGGACAAACAGGTCAAGTGCAGGCACATGGGTTTGAATACGCTTTGGCCATGCAAGTGCATACGCGATTGGCGTACACATATCAGGATTGCCCATTTGTGCCAAAGTCGACCCATCCACATATTGAACCATAGAATGAATGATACTCTGTGGATGTACCACCACTGTTACAAACTGTTCTGAAATTGCAAAGAGATGGCAGGCTTCGATCAGTTCCAGTCCTTTATTCATTAAAGTTGCCGAATCAACTGAAATTTTCTGACCCATAGACCAGTTAGGATGCTTGCATGCCTGTGCAGGAGTCACATTTAGCAGTTGCTCCCGACTATGGTTTAAAAATGGACCACCCGATGCGGTGAGCAGAATGCGCGACACCCCCTGTTTAGGTTGCCCATTGCGCTCTGCCTGAAAATAACCGGCAGGCAAACATTGAAAAATCGCATTATGCTCAGAATCGACTGGAAGCAATTCAGCCTGATAATCACGTGCTGCCTGCATCATGAGATCACCTGACATCACCAGTGCTTCTTTGTTGGCCAGCAAGACACGCTTACCGGCTTTAACTGCAGCCAAGGTCGGCAATAAGCCCGCAGCACCTACAATGGCTGCCATAACCACATCGACATCTGCATGTTCAGCAACAGCAATCAAACCTGCTTCATCAGTCAGAATTTCAATATCGATTAAAGAATGATCATGAAAATATTGCTGTAATTCTTTAACACGACTAGAAGGAACGACCACGACTTTTGGCCGATATTGTTTGCATATTGCAACGAGTTCTAAAATTCTGCTATGCGCCGTGACTGCAAAAACAGAATACTTTTCAGAATGCTGTTGCAGAATTTTTAAGGTACTTTGACCGATTGAACCCGTTACACCTAATATACAAACAGATTGTGACATCTATAAATCTACACCAATAAGTTTCAAAACATACATGCCTGCAGCAAAAATTGGAGCAGCAGCAAGCAATGAATCAATACGGTCAAGCACCCCACCATGTCCTGGCAGAATACGACCCGAATCTTTAATTCCAGCACGACGTTTAATCATGGATTCAAACAGGTCGCCCAGAACCGAACTAAATACGGTAATCACAGATAAAATTAGAAATAAGATATGCTGTGCCAGAGTTAAATCCAAATAAAGGATTTCTACCGCGACCACAATCAGCATGGCAGTAAAAATACCACCATATAAACCCTCTACTGATTTATTTGGACTAACATCTGGAGCCAGTTTTTTCTTGCCCAGTTTACGCCCAACAAAGTAAGCACCGCTATCTGCACCCCATACCAGTAAAAACAGGTACATGAGCCACCATGGCGAGCTATGCCATACAGAGAAAATTGCGGTGACTGCAGCAGAAACTAAAATAAATCCGATAATCTTTAAGCTGGAATTGTACCATCCATCATAGTTTGGATATGATTTAACCCAAAAAATACTGCAGATCCAGCAAATAATGGAAGCTGCCCAAAGTAGCAGAGCAATATCATTAAAATATAATGCTAAAGTTGCTAAAGCTGCAGTAGCAAATCCATAAACCCAGGCTAAGGGCTTAATAAGATTTTTATTCTTTCTTGGCATAAGCTTAAACCACTCATACCCTGCAACCCCTGCTGCAACAATCATCAGCATAAACATTGGATACTGAGACTGTGTAGCAAACATACAACTCAGTACAACTGCTACCAATACCAATGCGGTTATAATCCGCTCTAACATTTATTAATTCTCAAGTTTCTCTTGTTGGATTTGCTCTGAAGTTTTACCAAAACGACGTTCACGTCCAGCAAAGACCGCGAATGCATCATCTAATTCTTCTACAGTAAATTCAGGCCACAAGGTTGGGGTAAAATATAGCTCAGCATACGCGGCTTGCCAAAGTAAAAAATTTGACAAACGATAATCACCCCCTGTACGAATAAGTAAATCTACAGCAGGCAAATCGGCCATGCAGACGTGTTGCCCAAAAAGCTCCACGTCAATATCTTCAACCGCAACTTTTTTCGCCAGCACATCTGCTGCAATCTGTTTTGCAGCCTGAGCCATATCCCACATACCACCATAACTGATGGCAATGGTTAAAGTCATGCTGTCGAACTTAGCAGTCCTTTGTTCGGCTTGCAACATTAACTCGCGCAAACGGTCGGACAAACGGGAACGATCACCAATAAAACGTAAGGCAATATTGAATTTTTCCATCCGTGGCAATTGCTCATGAATGGTTTCTTCCAACAGTAGCATGAGCAAATCAACCTCAAACTGAGGGCGATTCCAGTTTTCACTGGAAAATGCAAAAACGGTTAGCGCTTGAATATGATTTTTTCTACAGTGTTCAACAATCGGATCCAGGACATTTTTCCCTTCACGATGTCCAGCCCCTTTTTGCATTTGCTTTTTTTTTGCAAAACGATTGTTGCCATCCATGATGATGGCAACATGTTTTGGAAGAAGCATATTATCTTCTGATACGGTCATTCAATCTTAGACCTTCATCAATTCAGCTTCTTTAGCAGCCAGACGTTTTTCAACTTCAGCAACAAATTTATCGGTGATTTTCTGAATGTCATCACCTGCACGACGCTCATCATCTTCAGAAATTTCTTTTTCTTTCAGTAATGCCTTGATGTCACCCAACACATCACGACGAATGTTACGAATGGCAACTTTGGCATTTTCAGCCTCATTACGTGCAACTTTCTGCATATCACGACGTGTTTCTTCAGTCAGTGCCGCCATCGGTACACGAATCGCGTCAGCCGTAATTGGGTTCAAGCCCAAGTCCGATTCACGGATCGCTTTATCAATTGCAGAGACCATTGAACGTTCAAATGGCTGAACAAGCAATGTACGCGAGTCTTCAACACCCACGTTCGCCACCTGGTTTAATGGCACATCCGAGCCATAGTAAGGAACCATAACACCGTTCAGGATGGATGGATGCGCGCGTCCTGTACGAACCTTGGCAAAACCATGATCCAAAGACTCAAGCGTCTTGTTCATACGGTCTTCAGCGTCTTTTTTAAGATCGTTAATCATGTGATCTTCCTTACTTAATTCTAAGAGATGTAATAACTAAATAGCGTGTAGTATAAAGAGCTTTCAGGCTCACGTACATTAATTCGTAACGTGAGTCCCTTCTTTTTCACCCATCACCACTGAAAGCAATGAACCAGCTTTGTTCATGTCGAATACTTGAAGTGGCACGTTATGGTCACGACATAGGCAAATCGCGGTTAAATCCATCACACCTAGTTTTTCATCAAGTACCTGATCGAAAGTCAGTGCTTCGTATTTCACAGCATCATCGTATTTGCTTGGGTCTTTATTATAAACACCATCCACTTTAGTTGCTTTTAGGATCAGGTTGGCTTCAATTTCGATACCACGTAAGCAGGCTGCTGTATCGGTAGTAAAGAACGGATTACCTGTACCAGCAACAAATACACAGACTTCGCCTTGAGTTAAATGACGAATCGCATCACGACTTGAATAAGATTCAACCACAGCACCAATTGGAAGTGCTGACATTAAGCGGGTTTTAATGTTACGGCGCACTAAAGCATCGCGTAATGCCAGACCATTCATTACCGTAGCCAACATACCCATCTGGTCACCGGTTACACGGCCAACCAGACCATCTTTTTGTAATTGGCTACCGCGGTACAGGTTACCACCGCCCACTACGATACCCACTTGTACGCCTAAACCGACCAAGTGCGCAATCGCCAAGGACATTTGATCAAGCACAGTGGCGTCAATACCCATATCTTTGTTTCCGGCAAGTGCTTCACCAGAAAGTTTCAATAAAATACGTGCATAACGGGGCTTTTTTGAGTCCAACATCAGGAAATCTCCAAATCTTCCAATATCTAAAATTTTATTCGTCTATTTTTATGACAGATCAAGCTGATTTAATGCGAATCAACTTTGCATACAAGTCATATTCATCGGCATCAGTAATTTCCACTTCTAGCAAATCACCCGCTTTAATCTGACTTTTATCAATATCTTCTACAAAGACATTACCATCAATTTCAGGCGCATCGGCATAAGAACGCGCAACTGCAACCGGGAATTCATCTTCCAGATCATCGACCAGCACAGTCATGGTTTGACCAATACGTTTTTGCAGTTTGGCTGCAGAAATTTCCTGCTGCACTTGCATGAAACGTTCATAACGGTCTTGCTTGATTTCTTCCGCTACATGGTCTGGCAAATCATTGGCAGTTGCACCTTCAACTGGTGAGTAAGTAAAACAACCTACGCGATCAAGCTGAGCTTCTTTGAGCCATTCCAATAGCATTTGGAAGTCTTCTTCTGTTTCGCCAGGGAAACCCACCACAAAAGTTGAACGAATCACCAAATCTGGACATTTTTCACGCCACAATTTTAAACGCTCCAATGTATTTTCACTGTGCGCTGGACGTTTCATCAGTTTCAGGATTTTAGGGCTAGCATGCTGGAATGGAATATCCAGATAAGGTAGGATTTTACCTTGTGCCATCAAATCAATGACTGCATCCACATGCGGATATGGATAGACATAATGTAAACGTACCCAGATGCCTAATTGACCCAATGCTTCACACATATCGTAAAACTTGGTTTTAACTGGCTGGCCATTCCAGAAATCGAGTTTGTACTTGGTATCTACACCATAAGCAGAAGTATCCTGAGAAATCACCAGGACTTCTTTCACACCTGCACGCTTGAGCGCTGCTGCCTCTTCAAGTACAGAACCGACCGGACGTGATACCAGGTCACCGCGCATGCTTGGAATAATGCAGAAGGTACAACGATGGTTACAGCCTTCTGATATTTTTAGATAGGCATAATGTTTAGGGGTTAAACGAATACCCTGCTCCGGAACAAGGTCAATAAACGGATTATGTTTTGGTGGTTCAGGCACGTACTGGTGTACGGCTTCCATCACTTCTTGATATGCTGCAGCACCCGTCACTTTAAGGACATTGGGGTGCATCTGGCGAATTTTTTCTTCATCTTTACCCAAGCAGCCGGTCACAATCACACGACCATTTGCACTCATGGCTTCGCCAATTGCATCTAAAGATTCTTGTACTGCAGATTCAATAAAACCACAGGTATTAACAACTACTAAATCAGCACCATCGTAATCCGATGCTACATCATAACCTTCAGTCTTCAACTGAGTTAAAATTCGTTCGGAATCTACCAATGCCTTAGGACAACCTAAAGAAACAAAACCGACTTTGGGGGATTTCATGAATCTGCGCTCCACTATAATGCGCGTATTGTATGTCTTTTCCAATCATAAAAACAGGTGGAATCCCGACTCTTTGTATTACGCACCAAAATACGGCTATATTTTTAGCAAATAATTCAAACGCACCATTTTGGTTCACTAATAATTGTATTTCTATTACTATGAAATTGGAATTCTGTTATCAAAAACAAAAAAGCACAGTTTTATAGCGGCAGAATTTATATTTACCTCCATGCTCAAAGTTGGCGTGCATTTTGCTTTATTTCGACCACGTTTAACTCGTTGAATGTCCCATAACAGGGAGAAATGAAAAGAAGTGCAGATGCCATTGCGCTATTTTAATACAGGATGCTTTCGCAAATGGATCAACCCGTCGCTATCGACTATCGCCTTTTAGTGGATAATTTAACCACTGCAGTTTTATTGGTCGACAGTAACCTGAATATTTTTTATTTAAATTCTTCTTGCGAATCCTTGTTCGACATCAGTTTACTGCGGGCGGCGGGACAGCCGGTGTTAAATTTGCTGCATATGCCGGATGATGAGTTCAATACTGAAGAAGCGTTACTCAATACTTTTACAACCGGACAGCCCTATACCCGTCGTGAAGCCACGATTAGTGTCAATTTTAAAGATATTCATGTCGATTACACCGTATCTCTGATTAATTCACAAAAACCCTATCATCCGCTCCTCTTGATTGAGCTGAATCAAATTGACCGGATGCTGAAAATATCCAAAGAAGAAAACCTGATTCAACAACACCAGGTGGCAAGACAATTGATTCGTGGTGTCGCCCATGAAATCAAAAATCCCTTAGGCGGCATTCGTGGCGCTACCCAATTACTGGCGCGCAGCCTGAATGACCCGCAATACAAAGAATTTACCGATATTATCATTAGTGAAGTAGACCGTTTGCGCAATCTGGCCGACACCATGCTCGGCTCCCGCCAGCTACCAAGTTATGAACTGGTCAATGTGCATGAGCCTCTGGAACGTGTACGTTCACTGATTACCAACCAGACCAAAAAGAAAATCAAAATTACCCGCGACTATGATCTGTCCTTGCCTGAAGTAATGGCAGATCGCGACCAGCTGATTCAGGTCATGCTCAATATCAGTGTGAATGCCGTACAGGCCATGATGGAAAACAGAGAATTCTTTGTTGATCATCAACCGGAACTGATTTTAAGAACCCGGATTCAGCGCCTGGTCACCATTAATGGGGTATTAAAACGTTCTGCAGTCCGTATTGATATTGAAGACAACGGTCCCGGCGTTCCGGAAGAAATTTTAGAATCGGTATTTTATCCACTGGTCACAGGACGTGCTAAAGGCACCGGACTGGGCCTGAGCATTGCACAGAATATTATGCACCAACATAACGGAATGATTGAATGCCAATCTATTCCAGGAAAAACAGTATTTAGCTTATATTTACCTTGGGAGTCTAACCATGTCGCGAAATAAAATATGGGTCATTGATGATGATCGTGCCATGCGCTGGGTTTTGGAAAAAACCTTCAAAGAAGAAGGCTTTGACGTGACCAGTTTTGAAGAGGCACAGTCTGCACTGGATCAGCTCAGCATAGATGCACCTGATGTTATTTTAACTGACATTCGTATGCCTGGCATCGATGGTCTGACTTTCCTGGGCAAAGTCAAAGGCACCCATCCTGATTTACCGGTTATTATCATGACCGCGCATTCAGATCTGGAATCTGCCGTATCCAGCTATCAAACCGGTGCTTTTGAATATCTGCCAAAACCCTTTGATATTGATGAAGCGCTGGCACTGGTCAACCGTGCCATCCTGCATATTGCCAAATTACAGCAGCAGGAATCTGCCAAAGTCACCCCGGCCATTCAATCGACTGAAATTATTGGTGAATCTCCTGCCATGCAGGAAGTGTTTCGCGCGATTGGCCGTTTATCCCAGTCACACATTACCGTATTGATCAATGGTGAATCGGGAACTGGTAAAGAGCTGGTCGCGCATGCGTTACACCGCCATTCTCCACGCAGCAGCAAACCTTTTATTGCTTTAAATATGGCAGCCATTCCTAAAGACCTGATTGAAACCGAACTTTTCGGTCATGAAAAAGGTGCTTTTACTGGTGCCAACTCACAGCGCCAAGGCCGTTTCGAGCAAGCCAATGGTGGCACCCTGTTTCTAGATGAAATTGGTGACATGCCATTTGAAACCCAAACCCGTTTACTGCGTGTTCTGGCAGATGGCGAGTTCTATCGTGTCGGTGGACATATCCCGGTTAAGGTCGATGTACGTATTGTTGCAGCAACCCATCAGGATCTGGAAAAACTGGTGCATGACGGACGCTTCCGTGAAGACTTGTATCACCGTCTAAATGTGATCCGTATTCATATTCCAAAACTGGCCCATCGTCGCGAAGACATTCCTATGCTGGCGCAGCACTTCTTGGCTCGCGCGGGTAAAGAATTGGGTGTCAATCCTAAAATCTTGCGCCCTGAAACCCAGGAATATATGCAACAGCTACCCTGGCAAGGCAACGTGCGTCAGTTAGAAAATACCTGTCGCTGGCTGACTGTCATGATTACCGGACGTGAAGTTTATCCTGAAGACCTGCCTTCAGAACTGAAACAGATTCCAATTCAGCGCTCAGCCGAAGATACACAACCACACAACACCTTTGACCGTATTTCCCTACATCATTGGGATGAGTTATTGGGTCAATGGGCCATCCAGAAACTGAAAAATGGTGAAATGAAGATTCTGGACATTGCCACACCAATGTTTGAACGCACGCTAATTACTGCCGCTTTGCAGCAAACCCGCGGGCGTAAACGTCATGCAGCTGAATTACTGGGCTGGGGACGCAATACCCTGACCCGAAAATTGAAAGAGCTGGGTATGGATACTGCCGATGATGATGTAGAAGAAGAAATCGAAAGCTAAACTTTTCTATCCATAAAAAAGCGCCTAAAGGCGCTTTTTTATTATTGTATTTTCACCTAGTAAATACTTACGCAGTAAAACCCACATAACGAAAATAGCCTTCAGCCCCCAGATCAGATTTAAAAATCAGATAATCGGGATACGTAGCTTGGATAATTTCGGCCCACATATTCACCTGGTCATCATGGGCATGCAGATCATCTACAGAGCGCAGCATGGTGTGTTCGAATTCATCCGTGATATATTCAAAGCCAATATCCATAGCGATAAACAAGACATGTTCACAGGGTTGTATATATTGTTCTTCAGCCCAATTGATCACGTGCTGCTGACAGTGTGGACATTGGATATTATCTGTGGCTTGAATATCGAGTTCGATCAGTTGATAGCTCATAACATTTTAAATTCAGTTTTCTATCCGGCTATATTAACAAACTCAAGTAAAGTGAATGCTTAAAATACTTAATAAAAAAAGGGAATCCTCAAGATTCCCCCTTTTTTCATAGCCTTATGCTTTTATTTATGTGCTGCTTTATAATGTGAGAGTGCAGTCACCGCTACTGCCGAGATAGCCACAGCAGGTAAACTGGCCATTAAAATCCCTGTTGTTCCCAAGCCGATCGCTAAAATTTTTCCTGTCAGTAACGGCCCAGTCATTGCACCTAATCGACCCAAAGAAATCGCACTGCCCACGCCTGTGACTTTACCTGTACCCGAATAGAAAATCGGTGAAATGCCATACAGAATCGATTGTCCGCCTGTCGAGAAAATCCCGCCCATAAAGCCTGCCAAAACAAGTACTGGAATAGAGCTAGAGGTAAATAACAGTACAAGGGCAATAAATAAACCACTATAGATAATCACCGCCATTTGCCACAGTTTTAAACGGTCCAGCAAATAACCCAAAGCCAGAGTACCAATTACAGCACCTACCTGGAATACCAGCATCACCATAAAAGCCTGTGGTTTTTCCAAACCTTGTTCCATAAGCAAATTAGGTAACCAGCTAATCAAAATATAATTGATCATCAGGGTAAAGAAAAAGCCCACCCAAAGCGGCATGGTATATTTATATTGCTGGTTTTTAAATAGCACCTCAACCATACCCGGAACAGCTTCATCTGCAGCTTGCTCAACAGCGACTTTCTTAGGCTTGTCTTTAAGAATAATCGCCATGAATGGCAGCAGAACTAAAGGGGTTAAGCCACCAATCAAAAATAGAGTATGCCAAGAAATATCTTTAAATAAGATAGCCAGGCCTGCAACAAAAATTGCGCCTACCGGTAATCCGCAATACATCAAGCTGTTCAGCTTGCCGCGATTGGCTTCAGTCGCCTCATCACCCACCACAGAAATCATGGTTGGCATCGCAGCACCCAAGCCTAAGCCGGTAAAAAAGCGCGCTGCATATAAAATTTCCATACTCGGCGCGATCGCAGTAAGCGACATAAATAGGCCGAAAATTGCAATTGAAAGCATTAAAACTTTCTTCTGACCCAAAAAGTCGGCAACACGTCCACCAAAGAACGCACCAAACAACATACCAAAAACACCCAAACTAAATACATAGCCCATTTGCACCTGGTCTAGAGCAAATGTTTCAGCAATTCCTTTTGCGGCAATACCGGGAGCCTGAAGATCAAAACCTTCAAAAAATGCGACCCAAAAACACAAAAATACTGTTAAGAATTTCTGCATTTTACCTGTTTGTATTTGTGCCATGATTGAACTCCGTCCATATTAAGCAAATTAGCCCACAGCAATTTGCTTCACTATTTTCAGATCAATCTGTTGAAATAAATACCACTACAATGGTCGGGTTTAATGTGCGCTACCTCAAAGAAAATCATTCAAATTAGACATAAAAGATTAAACAAATAGACATAATAGATCTTAATTTTATTTATTATTTCATATTTTCAAATACTTATAATTTTGGTAGTTATTTATGATCAAACCATAGTCAAAAGTAATAGTTTAAAATTAAATGATAAAAAAGCCCGCATTTAGCGGGCTTTTATTAACTTGACTCACATTGTATTAAGCAGTTTTTTCGCTTGATTGTTCTTACGAATGGTAATCATCACCAGTTGAACTGCTGCTGGTGTTACGCCTGGAATACGGCTTGCTTGAGCCAATGTTTCAGGACGCACATCTTTTAATTTAAGTGTAATTTCCCGAGAAAGACCAGAAACCACATCATAATCAAAGTCTGCTGGAATACGAGTTTCTTCCAGACGCTTCATTTGCGCCACATCTTCTTGCTGACGGTTGATATAACCTTCGTACTTCACCGCAATTTCAATTTGCTCACCGACAAATGCAGAAACTTCTGAACCTGTCAGTTCCGCAATTTGAGCAAAGCTGATGTTAGGACGTTTCAACAAATCAATAGCAGAACATTCTTTAGACAAGTCTGCACCAGTCATTTCCACGAATTTTTTACCCATCGGGTTGTTTGGCGCAGCCCAAAGGTGTTGCAAACGGCCTTTTTCTGTTTCTACCGCTTCCATTTTTTCACAGTAAGATTCCCAACGCTCATCATCCACCAGACCCATTTCACGGCCAATGGCAGTTAAACGCTGATCCGCATTGTCTTCACGCAGCATCAAACGATATTCCGCACGTGAGGTAAACATGCGGTACGGTTCTTTGGTCCCGAGTGTAATCAAGTCATCAACCAATACGCCCATGTACGCTTCATCACGTTTCGGTGTCCATTGTTCCTGATCCCATGCACGGCGTGCCGCATTCAAACCTGCCAACAAACCTTGCGCACCTGCTTCTTCATAACCAGTTGTACCATTAATTTGACCTGCAAAGTACAGGTTATTGATGGCTTTAGTTTCCAATGAGAATTTCAAGGCTTGCGGATTGAAATAGTCATATTCAATAGCATAACCTGGACGAAGAATATGTGCATTCTCCATACCACGAATTGAGCGCACCAGTTCAAACTGAACATCAAATGGAAGAGATGTAGAAATACCGTTTGGATAAAGCTCGTGCGTATCCAGGCCTTCCGGCTCAAGGAATACCTGATGCGAGTCTTTATCGGCAAATTTGTGAATTTTATCTTCAATCGATGGGCAGTAACGTGGACCTACCCCTTCAATCACACCAGTATACATTGGTGAACGGTCGAGGCCTCCACGAATGATGTCATGAGTTTTTTCATTGGTATGGGTGATATAACAGTTGATCTGTTCCGGATGCATTGATGCATCACCCATAAATGACATGGTCGGAGACGGGAAATCACCCGGTTGCGGAGTCATGACAGAAAAATCCACTGAACGTGCATCAATACGCGGTGGCGTACCTGTTTTTAAACGACCTACAGGCAAGTTTAATTCACGTAAGCGTGCAGCCAATGCAATAGATGGAGGATCACCGGCACGACCACCAGAGGCATTGTTTAAGCCGATGTGAATCACACCACCCAAGAAAGTACCGGTCGTCAAGACTACTGTTTTCGCATCAAAGCGGATGCCCATTTGGGTTACAACACCTTTAACGGTATCGCCTTCAACAATCAGGTCATCTGCCGCTTGCTGGAAAATATCCAGATTCGCCTGATTTTCCAGAGTATGACGAATTGCAGCTTTAAAACGTACACGGTCAGCCTGGGCACGTGTTGCACGTACTGCAGCACCTTTACGTGAATTCAGGATACGGAACTGAATACCACCTTTATCGGCAGCCAATGCCATTGCACCGCCCAAAGCATCAATTTCACGAACCAGATGTGATTTACCAATACCACCAATGGCCGGGTTACAGCTCATCTGCCCTAAAGTCTCAATGTTGTGAGTCAAGAGCAGAGTCTGTCGACCCATACGCGCTGCAGCAAGGGCTGCTTCGGTACCTGCGTGACCGCCACCGATAACAATGACATCGTAAACTTTAGGATAATGCATAATGGTTTGAGAGATTAAAAATGATGACGGAGCATTATATCAAAACTGAGCAAAATAAGTTGACAAAATGAGTCGAATTTCTTGATGAAGATTGAAGAGATTTTTAACCTTTTAATGTTGCAATGTAATCCTGCTTTTCAAACTCGCTATAGAAATTAAACATTTAAGCAATTTTTTTTACTTGATTAGCATTGTTTAAATTTGATTACTTTTTAATCTATAGATTGGATACATTACGAACAAAGGTATAAAAGATGAATAAGAATATTTTCCTCTCATCCATACTCTGTGGTTTATGTCTTGCGCCATTTGCAGCTTCAGCAAATGATAAGGTCGAAAAGGTATATGATACTCAAAGGTACCAAAAGGTGTGTAAAGGTAAAAGTCAGGGTGCACAGGTGAGTTTTGCATATCGAGGTATTATCTGGAATGGTACCTGTGAACCTCAATTCTTTCCCTCAGCAAAAAATTCGTCCATCGCAGGAGATGAACCTGAGTTAACCAGTGCATGTAGCGGAGATACCGGTGCAACAACTGTAAACATCAACGGGACTGAAGTTAAAGGTAAATGTGCTTTAGGTTTTATGGCTCCTCGTCCTTCTTCTCAACCCCAAATGCAGATGCAACAATCTCAGCCACAAATGCACATGCAGCATGCTCAACCAGAAATGCAAACCCAGCCTCAAATGCAGCCAAAACCTGAGATGCAACCACAATAATCACCATAAAATGTTAATTTTATTAAAATTATTAACGGGTAAAATACCTAGGTTTTACCCGTTTCATATATTGCTTATTTAAAAATCTTGTTTAAACTCTACGGATATCAAAGGATAAAAACAATAAAGGATATTCCATGGATTCAGGTCTCTTTACCCTTTTTTTACCTCTTATACTTGCTTTTATGATGATTGGTTTAGGGCTTGAACTCACAGTTAAAGATTTTCTTCGTATCCGTCATCACCCTAAAGCTATTTTTTTAGCTTTATTTTCGCAACAGGTCATTTTGGTTGGCGTGGCATTTTTTATCTGTATTTTATTTAAGCCTTCTCCACTTTTAGCGATTGGCTTAATGTTGCTTGCTGCTTCTCCTGGTGGCCCTACAGCCAATTTGATTAGCTATATTTTTAAGGGAGATGTGGCATTAAACCTTACCCTTACAGCCCTTAATTCTATTATCTGTACCTTTACCCTGCCGTTTATTGTCAATTTATCCATGCATTATTTTTTAGGTGAGTCGCAAAGCGTTGCCATGCCTATTGAAAAAATTACCCAAGTCTTTTTAATTATTTTTGTTCCGGTTTGTTTGGGTATGTTGATTCGTTCACTTGCCCCCAACACTGCATTACAACTCAACAAACCCATGAGATTATTTTCAGTAATTTTTTTATTTTCGATTTTCCTGTATGCTCTCTATAAAGAACGATTCAATGTCACCGAATACTTTTCCGAGATTGGGGTTGCCATCGCGCTGTTTTGCCTCATCAGTTTTTTAGTGGGTTATCTGGTTCCACATTTATCTGGAATTTCCGACAGACAGGCACGCGCATGTACATTTGAAGTAGGAATTCACAACACAGGCATGGCGCTTACTATTGCACTTTCCGTGTTATCAAATACCACCATTGCCATTCCCGCAGGAATTTACACTATTTTTATGTATATTTTTGCCACATTATTCGGCATGTTATTAAATAAATTCGCAGCTCATCCAGCGGCTATAACGCCCTGATTTCGCTTCTGTAAATAAAGAGTGCAAACTGCTTCTTTTGCTTTTTCAAGATAGTTTTCATCAATATATAGTGGTTTCAGCCTGAGTTCCGTTACAATGGCATTTTTAAAAACACAAATTTAGGTTATCTCCGTGAAGTGGTTACAAATTCATATTACTGTTGAGCAGGCTCAAGTCGATTTTACTGAAACATTATTAAGTTCATTGGGTGCAGTGAGCGTAACTTTAGACGATGCTGAAAATCAGGACTTGCTTGAACCACTTCCAGGTGAAACACCTCTGTGGAATAAAGTCATTGTAACCGGTATCTATGCGCAGGAAGATGATGAAGAAATTGATGTAGATGCCCTCATTACCTTTATTACTGCACAGATGCCTGAAGCACCATTACGTTACGAGTTTCTTGAAGACCAAGAATGGGAACGTACCTGGATGGATGCCTATGAGCCTATTCAAATTGGCGAGAAATACTGGATTGTACCTGAATGGATGGAAGCCCCTGAAGCCGATGCAGTCAATATCAAGCTTGACCCGGGTCTAGCTTTTGGTACCGGTAACCATGCCTCAACTTTCCTTTGCCTGCAATGGCTCGGCAAAGTCGATCTCAAAGATAAAATTGTCATCGATTATGGTTGTGGTTCAGGCATTTTAGGGGTTGCCGCTTTATTACTGGGCGCGAAAAAAGTCTATGCTACCGATATTGACCCACAAGCTGTACTGGCAACCAAACAAAATGCAGAATTGAATGGTGTACTTGAAAATTTGTATGTTGGACTACCTGAAGAGTTCAATGAAGAGCTGAAAAACCAGAAAGCCGATGTGTTTGTTGCCAACATTCTGGCAGGTCCCTTAATGGAGCTTGCGCCTGAATTCGCAACTTTGGTTAAATCTGAGGGGGAGTTCGCACTTGCCGGCATATTAGAAGAGCAAGTTGCTGATGTTTCTAGTGTTTATTCTGAATTTTTTGATATACTGCAAGTCGAAAAACGTGACGAACATTGGTGTCGAATTTCGGGTAAACGCAAAAATACCCCTGCTAATCATGAATAGGCTATGAGCGAAAAACAAACCTGCTGCCCTAACTGTTTTACCAAGTACAAAGTCTCTGTGGCTCAACTTACAGTTGCTCGCGGCATGGTTTGTTGTGCCAAATGCTCAACCAACTTTAATGCATTGAGCCATCTGGTCGTAGAGAAAGAAGAGGCTTTTTCTCTCCCTCAAGCAACTCCCTCTTTAGATCCAGCCAAACAAACTTCTTTATCCAATGCATTCATTAAAGAACAGCTAATTACAGAACAGAAACCGGTAAAACATTTATTGGATATTTTCGATCGTAAAGTTGAAAACTCGAATATCGATTTAAAAACCTATCTCAATAACTTAAATTATTTTAGTACAGAACCGATTGGCAACTATCCCATACTAAACTGGTCAGAAAAAGCTGAACAAGAGAAAAAATATGGTGCGCGGCATTATATTTTATGGGGAACAATCAACTTATGTTTAGTCAGCTTACTTGTTTTTCAGTTTTTCTGGTTTAATCCGAAAATTTTAAACAATAGCCCAGTATTCAGTGCTTTGTTTAATACAGCATGTCAGGCACTTAAATGTTCGGTTATGGAAGAAAATTATCGACTACTCTCTACCAACAAGTTAAAGGTTAAACAAATTTCCAAACAAGAAACCCAGTTTAGCGGAGAACTAATTAACTATCATACTCAAAGCCTGGCTCTTCCAATGATCAGGGTGGATCTAAAAGCAAATGGGGAAACCATCTCGACCTATTCCTTTAAGCCTTCTGAATATCTGATTACGAGTCTGCAAGGAATTCAACGAATTCCCCAGAATAGTCCTTTTAAATTCAAATTTAGCGTTCCTATGCCACGCAAAAGCTTTGACACTTATAGTTTAGAAATAATTCGCCCGTAACATTGAAAAAAACTATTAAAAAATACAAAAAAATGTAAAAAAAATGTAGTTTTCTTGCTCACTTTTTCTTAGACAATGCTATCATACGCGCCACGAAAGCTTAGTGCTGCAAACTCCTCGAAAATTTTTACAACAAAATCGTCTAACTGAAATACGCTTTATTAGATATAGCGTATTGAGTAGATTTTTTTGTTTTGATTTTGGGTGGTAACAAATATTAATCTATTGTTACGCTTAAATTTCGATCAAAAACATCGAGTTGTGGCAAGCTAAATGATCAAGTTTTAGAACTTCCGTTTTAGGACCTAAAACGGGGTTCATTGAATTTCTATAGACCACTTTTATATATCTCTTTACCCAAGTGATATTTGATTTTTCGGATTAATTCGCATGAATAGCAAGTCTCCTATTTTTACTGCACAATCTGATGTCGCTCTTCGTATTCACGTAGATCGCGCAGTTCGCCATTACTTTGCACAATTGCAAGGCGAGCAACCCTCTCAGGTGTATGACATGGTGCTGGCAGAAATGGAGAAACCTCTTTTATCTGTTGTTTTAGAATACACTCGCGGCAACCAAACCCGCGCTGCTGAAATTCTAGGCCTTAACCGTGGTACTTTGCGCAAAAAGTTAAAAGCTCACGGTTTAATGAGTGAATAAGTGATAAAATGCTTGCGGTTTCCGCAGGCATTTTTTTTGGCCTGCTATTTAGCTTTTTGATTTAATTCTTGATAACTGTGACGACATCATGACTATTAAACGTGCTTTAATCTCTGTTTCTGACAAAACCGGCATTGTCGAATTTGCACAAGACCTTGCTGCTCTTGGGGTAGAAATTTTATCTACTGGCGGTACTTACAAACTTTTAAAAGACAACAATATCGCTGTAGTTGAAGTTTCAGAGCACACCGGTTTCCCAGAGATGATGGACGGACGTGTAAAAACACTTCACCCGAAAATCCATGGTGGTATCCTGGCTCGTCGTGGTCTAGACGAAGCTGTAATGGCTGAACACAACATCGATGCAATCGATCTGGTTGTGGTGAACCTTTACCCATTTGCTGCAACTGTAGCAAAACCAAACTGTTCACTGGCTGATGCAATCGAAAACATCGACATCGGTGGTCCTACTATGGTTCGTGCAGCTGCGAAAAACCATGCATCTGTAGGTATTGTTGTAAATGCTGCTGACTATGCGACTGTAGTTGCCGAGCTTAAAGCTGAAGGTGCATTGTCTTATGCAACTCGCTTCGACCTAGCCGTGAAAGCATTTGAACACACTGCGCAATACGACGGCATGATTGCTTCTTACCTTGGCGCTCGCGTAGGTAAAGAAGAAGGTCAAGCAGACAAATTTGCACGTACTTTCAATACTCAATTGAATAAAGCCCAAGACCTTCGTTACGGTGAAAACCCACATCAAGCTGCTGCTTTCTATGTAGAAGCTAATGCAACAGAAGCTTCTGTTTCAACTGCGAAACAGCTACAAGGTAAAGAACTTTCTTACAACAACATCGCAGATACAGATGCAGCGCTTGAATGTGTGAAATCATTTGCGAAGCCTGCTTGTGTGATTGTAAAACATGCGAACCCATGTGGCGTTGCAGTATCTTTAGACGGTATTAAAGTTGCTTATGATCTTGCTTATGCAACTGACCCTGAATCTGCATTCGGTGGCATCATTGCATTCAACCGTGAATTAGACGTTGCAACTGCGCAAGCGATTGTTGACCGTCAATTCGTTGAAGTGATCATTGCGCCAAGCGTAGCTGAAGGCGTACTTGAAATCACTGGTGCAAAGAAAAACGTCCGTGTTCTTGTATGTGGTGAATTGCCAGCAATTGATGAGCGTAAAGCACAGCTTGACTACAAACGTGTAAACGGTGGTTTACTGGTTCAAGATCAAGACCTGGGTATGATCACTAAAGATGATCTTAAAGTTGTGACTAAACGTGCACCGACTGAGCAAGAAATCGACGACATGATCTTTGCCTGGAAAGTTGCGAAATATGTAAAATCTAACGCGATTGTTTATGCGAAAAACCGTCAAACCATTGGTGTCGGCGCAGGTCAAATGAGCCGTGTAAACTCTGCACGTATCGCAGCGATCAAAGCTGAACATGCTGGCTTAGTGGTTGAAGGTGCTGTAATGGCGTCTGACGCATTCTTCCCATTCCGTGATGGTATTGATAACGCTGCGAAAGCAGGTATCAAATGTATTATCCAACCGGGTGGTTCTATGCGTGATGAAGAAACAATTGCTGCTGCTGATGAAGCAGGTATTGCAATGGTCTTCACTGACATGCGTCACTTCCGTCACTAAGTGATTGGATATTAATGTAATGACAAAGTCATCTACATTTAGACAAATAGATTTCTAATCTTGCATAAAGTCCTCTCCTATTTTTAGGTTGAGGACTTTATGTCATTTTCGATTCATGGAGTATGAACCGATGAATATTTTAGTTTTGGGTAATGGCGGTCGTGAACATGCTTTGGCATGGAAAATCGCGCAAGATGACAAAGTCGCAAAAGTATTTGTAGCACCGGGTAATGCAGGTACTGCAACAGAAAATAAATGCGAAAATGTTGCCTTAAATATTTTAGACAATGCTGCAATTATCGACTTTGCTAAAAACAATGCAGTTGATTTGATCGTGGTTGGTCCTGAAGCACCACTGGTAAATGGTGTAGTCGATGCTTGCCGCGCGGCTGATCTTAAAATCTGGGGTCCGACCCAGTTTGCTGCACAGCTTGAAGGCTCTAAAGCCTTTGCCAAGCACTTCTTGAAACGTCACAACATTCCTACTGCTTTCTATGACGTATTTACTGAAGTAGATGCAGCCAAAGCATTTGTTGAGAAAAATGGTGCACCAATCGTAATCAAGGCCGATGGTCTTGCTGCGGGTAAAGGCGTAATCGTTGCCATGACCAACGAAGAAGCATTTGCTGCAATCGACGACATGCTTGCAGGCAACAAATTTGGTGATGCTGGCTCGCGTGTAGTCATTGAAGAATTCCTTGCAGGTGAAGAAGCTTCATTCATTTGTATGATTGATGGCAACAACATTCTGCCAATGGCAACATCTCAAGATCACAAACGTATCTTTGAAGGTGACCAAGGTCCAAACACTGGTGGTATGGGTGCCTACTCTCCTGCTCCTGTTGTGACTGCTGACGTTTTTGACAAAGTTATGAAAGAAGTCATGCGTCCAACCGTTGATGGCATGAAAGCTGATGGTCATGTCTATACAGGTTTCTTGTATGCAGGCTTAATGATTGATGAACAAGGTCAGCCTAAAGTGATCGAATTCAACTGTCGTTTTGGTGATCCTGAAACCCAGCCAATCATGATGCGTTTAAAATCATCTTTGGTGGATCTGGTTGAAGCAGGTATTGCAGGTAGCTTACCTGCGGACGCTGAATGGGATGAACGTAAAACTGTAGGCATCGTGCTTGCATCGAAAGGCTACCCTGAAACTTCAAGCAATGGTGATGTAATTTCAGGCTTAAACACTGAAATGGCAGATGCAAAAGTATTCCACGCAGGTACAAAAGCCAATGAAAAAGGTGAAATTGTGACTGCTGGTGGTCGTGTACTTTGCGTAACTGCACTCGGCAATACCATCGGTGAAGCACAAGCCAAAGCTTTGGAACTTTGCCAAAAAGTGACTTTTGATGGTGTTCAATACCGTAAGGATATTGGTTACCGCGCGATTGCACGCGAAAATGCTTAATTTTGATTAAGTTGAAAAACCTCGCTTAGTGCGGGGTTTTTGATTTCACCTTCAAATAGAATTATCTTTTTCTTTAATCTGAAAATTATTTGTATCTATTTCAAAATTTTCTCTTTGATAATCATATCGAACCCCTCTTGCACGCAAAATCTGATCTATAGTTTCCAGAAAAGTACGTCTTTGCTTAGCATCTTCTTTTAATGGATTTTCAATAGCATACGCTGCTAAAGCTTCACCCCATTGCACACCTTTTAAAGACTGCTTGCTGTCTGAATATTTTTTATAGTATCCCTCAAAAGCTTTACCTGAATTAATATTTTCTTTATTTCCTGACTTTAGACTTTCAGATTCAAATCCAAGCTTTTTGTCTAATGAGCTTGCGACTTCTATCAGCTCACTTAATGTAAAATTGATCCTAGCCAAAATAATGGACAGCATTTCCCTCTAAAGATAACGTAACGTTAACTTTGGAGATACAAGAATGGCTAAACGTTTTAGTCCTGAATTTAAACAGCAAGCAATTGATTATGCACTTTCAAACTCACACGAATCTGTAGCTGCAATCGCCCAGAAATTAGGTGTTGGTTATTCAACATTGGATAAATGGATTCGTGAAACCAATCCGGCGGGTTCAAGCAAACGCCAACTTTCACCAGAACAACAGCGGATTTTAGAATTAGAGAAAGAAGTCAAACAGCTCAGGGAAGCCAATGACATCTTAAAAAAAGCGCATGTGTACTTTCTGACAGATCATGCCAAGAAAAGTACACGGTAATTCAAGATCTGGCTGTGAATGGAGTTACTGTATCTTCTGCCTGTAAATGCCTGCGTGTCAGCACTTCAGGCTATTATGCCTGGCGAAAACGCAAGGCCAATACAGCGCAGAAATATAATGACTTAAAAGCCGTATATTGGCAGCATCATGCACGATTGGGTGCACCTTCATTGGTACATGACATGCATGATTTAGGTTACAGCATGAGCGAACGAACCGTTGGAAGAATGCTGAAAAAGCTTGGTTTACGTAACAGGATTTCGCGTAAATACAGGCATACGACAGATTCAAATCATCGTTTGCCTACAGCACCAAATCTGTTAGATCGCCAATTTACAGTCATTGAGCCTAATAAGGTTTGGACAACGGATATTACCTATATCCGTACCAAGCAAGGTTGGCTGTATTTATGTGTGATGCTGGATCTATTTAGTCGTCGTATTGTGGGTTGGCAAACCAGCCATCGAATAGACCGTCAATTGGTGTGTGATGCGTTTAACTATGCCATGGCTCGTCAGGGTTATCCAACGGGTGTCATGGTACATTCGGATCAAGGCTCACAGTACTGTAGTCGTGATTTTAGAGCGCTATTATTGACGAACCAGTGTATTCAAAGTATGTCACGCAGAGGGAACTGTTGGGATAATGCAGTAACCGAAAGCTTCTTTCATACATTGAAAGGTCATGTGATACATGGCAGTGTGTTTGCCACTCGAAAAGAGGCTAATGCTATATTGTTTGACTATATTGAGATTTATTACAATCGGGTCAGAAGGCATTCTGCAAACGGCTGGTTAAGTCCAGAAGCCTTTGAGCAGAAATATTGTAAGAATTTAGAGGGACTTGTTGTCCACGATACTGTCTAGGATCACATATTCATTACAGTTCTCTAGAGTACGAACAACCCAGCAAAAAGAAGCTAGTAAACAACTACTTTCTAATGAATATAAAGATATTGTGGATTTCATTAAAAAGTATCGTGATCACATACGGGATGACGTATTCGAGTCCCAAGAATATAGTATCAAACTCATCCAAATCCCTAAAATATCCAATACAAACAAAAGTGATCTAGCTGTTGAGTTTGTCAATTGGAGTTCATTGTCAGAAGAAGATAAAGAGAAATATGACCAACTAACAGCAATTGTAAAAGATAAAGTTGTTAAAGTTGAAGCTGTAAATATCGGTAAATTAAAACCTGGTCAAGTTTTATCAAAAGTGAAAGAGAGAACTAATGCTACTTTAAACCATACTGATCATAAGCATTTACTTTGCATATTTAAAATTCGACCATATTCAGAGTTTGGAGGAATAACTGATCCATTTGATACGAACACAAAATATTGTCATTACGACGAAGCACATCAAGATTATTTATATCAAGATGAATGGATCAACTTTCTAGTTAAACTGATTCATGATCAAAAATTGAAAAAAGATGATTGGAAAGAAAAATTTCGACTAAAACAAACTCTTAATATCGGCGAATATGAGTAAGTACTAACAACGCGATTTAATATCTATATGAGAATCTGATGAAAACTTTAAAACCTTTATTCCTAGCCCTTACCCTTAGCACCACAGCCGTCACCGCTCAAGCTGCTGAACCAACAACTATCCAAGCTCCAAAACAAGTCGCTGGCTATTACCACCATCAAATCGGTAATACCCAAATCACTGCCCTGTTAGATGGCACGCTTTACCTCAATCCATCCATGTTTAAAGGCTTAAGCGACACCGAAAAAACCGGGATTCTCAAAAAATATTATGCTGATCAAGCCCAAGGTATTCAAACGTCTGTGAATGCATTCCTGATCAATACAGGCAACCAACTATTAATGGTAGACAGCGGTGCAGCCAGCTGCTTTGGCGCACATCTGGGTTCAATCTATAACAACCTCAAAGCATCGGGTTATCAGCCTGAACAAGTGAACGAGATTTTCCTCACCCACTTACACCCGGACCATGTCTGCGGTATTTCCAATAACGGCGTAGCGAATTATCCAAATGCCACACTGCACATTGCCAAAACCGAATATGATTACTGGCTAAATCCCAATACCGTGAAGAAACTGCCAAAAGACAAACAGGCTGCATTTTTAGGTACGGTTGAGAAAATTAAGGCTGCTTTAGCACCGTATGAAAAAGCTAAAAAGATTAAAGTCTTCTCAGATAAATCTTTAGCCTTTGGCGATATTCAATTTAAACCTTCTTTTGGTCATACACCGGGACATTACAGCTTTAAACTGAAAGCTGATGGTCAGAAAGTTGTGTTTATTGGCGACATCGTGCATTCACACACCTTGCAATTCGACAAACCTGAAACCTCGATTGAATTTGATACTGATCCCCAAACAGCGGTACAGACACGTTTAAAACACTTTGCCGAATATGCCAAAGAGGGTCAGCTGATTGCCGCCCCCCATTTACCTTTCCCGGGAATTGGACATATTTATTCCAAAGATGAGAAGAGTTATCAGTGGATTCCGGTACATTTTAAAGATTGATAAAAGATGAATAAAAAAATCCCCTCATAAAGGGGATTTTTTACTTTTTTAATGAGCTGCTGTGCCCTAAACCGTGATTTTATTTTCATCGGCAACAAAACGTTTACGTCCGGTCTGTTTGGCTTTAAACAGGTTTTTATCGACCATATTTAAAAAATGTATTTTGTCATCTTTCTCTGTCGGACAAATACATTTCACCCCCAGACTTAAGCTGACATTTTCTGAAATGGGAGATGCCCGATGGGGTAGATTTGCCTGATCGATCATACGAAGTATATTGTTTGCAATTTGAATTGCACCTTCTAAATCCGTTTCTGGCAATACAATCGCAAATTCCTCGCCCCCATAACGTGCCACCAGGTCACGTGGACGTACACAGCAACTTTCCAGCATCTGTGCAATCTGCTTGATACAGGCATCGCCAATAATATGCCCATTAAAATCATTGTATTGTTTAAAAAAATCGATATCGATCAAAATGACCGACAGTGGCTTTTGTTCACGTATTGCGTTGTTCCATTCACGTGAATAAAAATCATCAAATAAGCGTCGGTTGGCAATTTCAGTTAAACCATCTTTATAGGAAAATTCTTCCAGCTTGCGGTGCAATGCTTTTAGTTCCTCTTCCTTTTTCTTACGTTCAGAAATATCAAACATAAAACCGACTAAACGTTCAACTTCACCATTTTCCTTGCGTACCACATGAACCACATCACGAATCCAGCAATATCCACCGCTTGCCTTTAAGGCACGATAATCCGCTTCATGATCTATGCCGGCAATCGATTGCGACACACAATAATTCAACACATGATCACGATCATCCCGGTGCATACGATCTTGCCCAGTCCTGCACCGACTTCCAGGAATCCTGTTCCCAGCCCAGTAACTTTTCAATTTGAGGACCAATATAACTAAACTGTTTGGTGGCCCAGTCTATGCTCCAGGGTATGGCCAAAGTCGACTCTAATAATGTTTTATAAAACATGTCATTCGACAATTGCTGCTCATCAAACGGGTTTTCCGGCATAAAATTACTCTAATTTGAATGGGCAAAAAAATGTCTTCGCATGTTCTGGTTTTATCATACACGACATTTCAATACGCTCTTGATGATTAACCTGCTTGCAGCAGGTTCCCCAATAAAAACTGCTTTTTCACAACTGAACATTTTTACGTTTCAATATGATTATTTATTCTATAATTTCTCTCCAAAAAAAGTATATCCTTCAGATCATTTAATATATTTTAAAAAGTAGTCAAAAATTTCTTATCCGAAATATCTCCTATAAATTTTCTAAAATATGCAGAATGCATTATGTTTAGATCAAAGAGCGAATAAGATTGTCTAGATTGCAGTCCAAACCTTGCACCTATCTAGCGACCTTCATATTCAACAAATTGTTTTGACCGGAAATTTGGTAAAGTAAAATATTTTGCTGAAACAAAAAATTAAATATTTTAATTCTAAAGACTTACTTTAATTTTAATGGTTCTTTCTGTAATCAATGACAGAATCAGCTACATCATTTATGGTAATTTATAAGCTCATTTTATCCATTGTGATTTGGGGCATTCGTGGCTGTTCATTTTTTGCATACATCTGACTGGCACTTGGGACAGTTCTTTTATAACCATTCACGCCAGTATGAACATGAACAGTTTTTAAGCTGGCTACTTCAACAAATCCAGCAGAAACAGCCCCATGCGCTGCTGATTGCTGGCGATATTTTTGATGTCATCAACCCTGCATCTAGCGCGCAAAAACAGCTTTATCAATTTTTAGCCGATGCCCATGCCCTTGCCCCGCATATGCAAACGCTGATGATCGCCGGTAATCATGATTCGGGTTATCGCATTGAACAGGTCGAACCTTTACTGGAAAAATATAATGCTAAAACAGTGGGAGTGATTCATAAAAATGCGGCAGGCCAGATTGATTTAGACCGTTTGCTGCTGCCTATTTACGATCAGCAAAAACAGATTGTAGCCTGGTGTCTGGCACTACCGTTTTTACGTCCAGCAGAAATTACCGGTGTGAATGAACACACCAGTAATAGCCAAAATGCCATTGCCTATTTGCACCAGCAACTGATTGCCGAAGCCAAAAAACGTAAAACGGATAATCAGGCGCTTATTCTGATGTCACATGCGCATATGCAAGGCTGTGAAACGTCTGATTCGGAACGTCCGATTATTATTGGCAATGAAGAAGCCTTATCGACTGCATTATTTGATGACTGTATTGATTATGTGGCGCTGGGGCATTTACACAAACCACAAAAAGTTCAGCATCCGCACATCCGTTATAGTGGCTCGCCTATCCCTTTGTCTTTTAGTGAAATCAACTACAAACATCAGGTTGTAGAAGTACAGATTGATCCGTTAAAGCAGGATGAATCATGCTTTCAGTTTGAAGCGATTGCCATTCCGCGCTGTATTCAGTTTCATAAAATTCGTGGCGAGCTGAATGAAGTGCTGCAAAAACTCAAAACCTTGCCTGAAGGTGAAATTGAACAGATTGATCAGCGTGAATATGTCGATATTGAATATCACACCCTGACACCGCCCTTGCCCAATTTAAGACAACAGTTTGAAGACGCGCTGCCTAAAAATCGCTATCGTCTAGTACGAATTTCACGGCAATATTTATCTTCGGAAAGTGACAGTTCAACAATTGCCAAAATTTGCCTGGAACCGCCAACACCGGAAAAACTGTTTCAGCAGATCTGGGAAAAGCAAGGCTATAGCAATGATGAAAATGTATTAAAAGATTTTATCAGTCTAATGCAAGAAGCAGAAAAATCACTTGAAGAACAACAAATACGTTAAGAACTGTCCATGAAAATTTTATCCATTCGTATAAAAAATTTAGCTTCGCTTTCGGGTGAGCATTTTATTGATTTTGAAACTGAACCTTTGGCCAGTGCGGGTTTGATTGCCATCGTCGGCAAAACCGGTGCCGGGAAATCGACCATTTTGGATGCCATGTGTCTGGCACTGTTCAACAAGATTCCACGCCTTAAAGACAGTGATGGCAAACTGCAGGATGTCGATGGTTCAGAGTTATTGACCAACTCGCCTTTGACCGTTTTGCGCCGGGGCACCGCGCATGGTTTTACCGAAGTCTGCTTTGTCGCACAGGATCAGAAATGCTATCTTGCGCGCTGGGAACTCAAACGTTCACGTGAAAAAGTGGATGGCAAACTACAAAGTGTACAGCGCTATTTAACCTGCCTGACCGACGGCGTGGTGATTGCCGATAAAGCCAAAGCGGTCGATACCCATATTCATCAAATCTGCCAGCTCAGTTTTGAGCAATTTACCCGCGCTGTGTTATTGGCACAGTCAGAAGTGACGGCATTTCTAAAAGCCCGCGATAATGAACGCGGTGAACTGCTGGAATATCTGACCAATTCGAGTATTTTCGGAAAAATTGGCCAGCTGGCTTATGAAAAAACCAAACAGATTGCCAATCAGCGCAAAGAGCTCGAAAACGTTTTAGGTCATATTGAGTTGCTGTCTGAAGAGGATTTCACTGCCTACTCCTCAAAACTTCAACAACTAAACCAAGATCATCAAAAAGTGGATATTGAAAAGCAAAATCTACAAAAGCAACAACAATGGTTTGAACAAAAACATAAACTTCAAGCTGATATACAAACACGTCAACAATATTTGGAGGCTCAGCAACAATATCTAGATGCACTTGCTCCGCAAAAAGCACAACTGCAACAACTTGAACGTTTTTCCTCTATTCGGCCTAGCGTCATTCTGCAGAAAAATTTAAATGCTGACATTGCAATACTTCAACCCAAATTAGAACACGTTCAGAAGCAATTCACGGTGATTGAACAACAATTCAATACTGAAAAATTGACCTTTGAAAAAATAGATAACGCGCAAAAACAGCAACATCAATTTGAAATTCAACATCAGCAAAACATTGAGATGGTTCGTGCTCGCATTGCCGATCGACGTGTTTTGGGTGATCAGTTGCTTAAAATTAAAGATGAACTAAAGACTTTACGGGAGCAGCACTCTCCTCTTGTAAATGCTGAACAGCAAGTCAAAAATGAGCTTCAACAATTACAACATGACATTACACAACACACTGCACTTTTGGCTGAATCTACACATTTCAATCCTTTGGATGATGGGCTTTCGGCACATTTGAGCCAGTTACAACGCTTTATTCAAAGCTATACTCAATTTGAAAAAAACCATGGCAATGTGAGTCAAGCGCATCAAAATGTAATGCAACAACAGCAACAGCTTGAACAACTGACGCAGCAATATGGGCAAGATGATGAACTGAATCAAAAAATTGCTGCTATACGCACTGAGCGTGAACATCATTTACAACAGCTGAATCTACTTGATGTCATACACACGCATTGGCAAAACTTCAAAAATATTAGTGCTGAAAACTGCAAGCTAGTTTCGGCACAAAATAAGCTGCAACAACAAATTGAACAGAATCATGTACAACTTCAATCTGCTGAAAAAGCCTATCAGGATCAAAAAATTGCACGTGAACAATTACAACAGATGTTGCAAAAGCAACGTTTACTCCATACTGAAAATATTGAACATTTAAGAGCAAGCCTGGTCGACGGTGAAGCATGTTTAGTTTGTGGTAGCACACATCATCCGTATATACAAAATCAGGATGCACTTTCAAACGAATTGTTCAAACTGCAAGAGCAACAAGAACAACAAGAACTTGAAAAAGAAAAAACGGCTTTCGAAGCATGGCAACATTTGCAAAAAATGTATGCTCAACAAATAGCATCATCGGAAGCAAATGCTCGCCAACTAGCAATACTGTCATCACGACTGCAGCCTGCTCAAACTCAGCTTGAACAACAACTTAATACGCTGAATATGCCCTTTGATTTCTCGCAAGATCATTTGGTATTAGATCAAGCCCTGGCGACAAAGGTTATTGAATTTCAACATACGCAAAAACAACTTGAAGCTACACTCAGTACGCATGAGCAAGTACAAAAACAGCGTCATGCACTTCTTCAAATAATTCAACAAACCAGCCAGCAACTTTCTGTCCTAAAACAGGCTGAAGAAAATATTCAAGATGTTGTAGGTTTATTGAATGACACCCAAGGTCAAGCATGGAGTCACAATACGCTGAGTACGGCTGAACAAGTTCGAGTCATGTTATTACAGCGTAAAAATACCTTAAAACAACTGAACGATTTAAATGCTCAGCTTAATCAAAAATCGCAACAGCGCGATCAAGCTGTTCAAAATCTAAAATTTAGTCAGGAAAAAATTAAGACGACAGAAACTCGCATAGAAAACCTTACACAAGAAGGCAAACAAAATAGCGATTTAGCCATTCAAGCCATTTTTGACATGACACAAAGCAATGTTGAAAAACCACATGAATGGTTAGCGCAGTTCGATCAAAACAGACAACAATTGCACATTCAATTTAATGAAGCTCGTCAGCAGTTTGACCAAGTACGTCAAGCTTTTGAAATTGCTCAAAGCACGCTAAAAGAATGTCAAACTCAGCAAACTCAATTTCAAACCCAAAAGCAAAATGTTGAACACAATATTCAACAGTGGTTAAGTCAGCATACAGATTTCAATGCGCTGTTATTGCAACAACTGAGCGAAATTTCACATGAACAAGAACAGCAACTTAAACAGCGTGTGGTCGATGTTGAACGAGCGCACTCAGATGCTCTAGCAAGTATTAAAGCCATTCAGGAACAGCTTCTACAACATATGGAACATCAACCTGAAATTGATGCTGAAACCCTATCTTCACAACTGACGACCGTTACTGAACAGCTCAAGCAATTGATTGAACAGCGGGATCAAGTGAAACTCAAAATTGAAATGCATCAACGTAATCTTGAAAAGCAAAAGCAATTTGCAGATCAAATTCAAGCCATTCAAAGTGAAGAACACCGTTGGAGTAAAATTTCAGGACTGATGGGAGATGCAAACGGCAAAAAATTCCGCGATTATGCACAGCAATATAATCTGGATATCTTGATTGAGCATGCTAACCAGCAACTGGCCATGCTCTCGCAGCGCTATACCTTAAAACGTCTGGACAACTCCTTGAGTCTGGCGATTATTGACCACGATATGGACGGTGAAACCCGTTCAGTCGCTTCGCTTTCAGGTGGAGAATCCTTCCTGACTGCACTGGCCTTATCTCTGGCGATTGCCAATATGGCCTCAGGTTCCATGAAAATTGAATCTTTGTTTATTGATGAAGGCTTTGGCACGCTGGATGCCTCATCTTTATATATGGTGATGAATGCGCTGGATCAATTGCAAAATCAGGGCCGCAAAGTGGTATTGATCTCGCATATTCAGGAAATGCACGAACGCATTCCGGTACAGATTCAGGTCAAGCCCTTGGGTGCTGGTGCAAGTACCATTGAAGTGGTCGGTTAATTTAAAAATTCATCCAAGAAAGCATAAAAAGCCTGGAGGATGCTCCAGGCTTTTATCAACAAGATATCTATACCATCGGTCGCAAGGTCAGAATCTGTTCACTGCGCCCGAATGGCCCATAAACATCATGCAACACCGAACTTGTCAGACCAATACCGTCTTCGCCATATTGCTGCACGGTTTCCAGACCCAGCCACTGACCTTGCGGTAAACGATGCATATGAATTTGTAAATCCAGATTCGGAAAGCCCCAGCTAAAGGGTACCTCTTGACGTGGTACAACGCCATTGGCCGTATCCACCATCCCCATTAAACGAACAAAATCACTGGTAGGCTCAGCTTCAACCATGTCATGTTGCGTTCGCAGCCAGACCACGCCTTTCCCAGCACGGCGCTGATGACTGCGTGCTTCGATCGATTCAATATATCCACCCGGCCACTGACGGATTCCTTCCCAAACGGGCGCATGTTCAGGACTTTCGCCATGGACATCTTCCAAACCTTTCATTAACTGGCTGTTTTGCGTCATCATGCGCCAGGTCCGTGCAACGATACAGGTTTTTCCCTGAGCCTTCATTTCGGACTCAATCAGTTCAATGGTTTTCCCGGGGCGAATGACTTTGGTGGTGATACTAAACTCTCCAGCAGGAATCAGACCTAAAATATCTAAACTGATCCGGCCAATCCGCATACCCTGACGTGGCATAAAACGGTCTAACTCTGCACAGATAATGCCTGTTGCGGGTGCCATGTGTTGCTCGTGCTCATTCCATGCACCCTGTGCCAGCAATGTAGATTGATAATGTGCCGTAACAATACCTGTCGCATCCGTATTGCGCCCGATCAGTTGATAATATGCCGCCATACACGTCCCTATTTCCCTGGTTTAATAAATAATTTCTTATCTAAAGTCGTTTTTTAGATTGTTTTTTGTACTCAACTTTAGTGGAAAATTCAACTTTAAAAACAAAAACTGAACCCTAAGGTTCAGTTTTCCAAATCAGCAAAATGGGTGGTTCTGCGATTTATTTCGAATAATCCCGTGCGCCAAACAATGCCGTGCCGACACGGACCATGGTTGAACCTGCGGCAATGGCTTCCTGCATATCCCCCGACATGCCCATGCTTAAGGTATCCCAATCTTCAGGATGGGCATGTTCAGTTTTTACAGCTTCAAACAGGGCTTTGGCATCGCTAAACGCCTGTGGATTATTCGGTGCAGGAATTACCATCAAACCTCGCAATTTTAAATGCGGTAACGGGCTGATCTGCTTCACCAGCTCAGCAACTTCACCCGGCTGGCAGCCATCTTTGGTGTCTTGTGCATCAATATTGACCTGCAAACAAATATTCAGTGGCGCCTGATTCGCCTCACGCTGATTCGACAAGCGCTCTGCAATAATCAAACGGTCTACCCCATGTACCCAAGCAAACTTTTCTGCCAGATGCTTGGTCTTGTTGCGCTGCACATGACCAATAAAATGCCATTCAATATCCAGATCACTTAAAGCCTCAATTTTATCTAAAGCTTCCTGTAAATAATTTTCTCCAAATGCACGTTGTCCAGTTTGGTACATCTCGCGCAAAGACTCACTTAGATGGGTCTTTGAAACAGCCAGCAACTGCACACTTTCTACATTGCGCCGGGCGTGTTTACAGGCATCTTCTATTTGCTGTATAACTTGATTTCGTGACTGTTGAAGACTATTCATTGACGAGGTTCTCATTTCATTCATCTTTTTTGGGCTTCCCTTACAACTAACTGTTGGTTAAGTTTTGGGAAAGCCTTATTATTCTATCAAAATAAATAACATTTAAATGAACTCGGGGAAATTATGGATATCACTGAACTTTTAGCGTTTTCAGCTAAAAACGGGGCATCAGATTTACACTTGTCTGCGGGGATGCCGCCACTGATCCGTGTCGATGGTGAAGTTCGCCGTATTAATCTGCCTGCTTTAGAACATAAAGAAGTACACAAACTTGTGTATGACATTATGAATGATAAACAGCGTCGTGATTTTGAAGAAAAGCTAGAAACAGACTTTTCCTTTGAAGTTCCAGGTGTAGCCCGTTTCCGTGTGAATGCATTTAACCAGAACCGTGGTGCAGGTGCTGTGTTCCGTACCATTCCTTCAAAAGTCCTCACCATTGAAGATCTGGGCATGGGTCAGATCTTTAAAGATATCTGTAATTACCCGCGCGGTATCGTACTGGTGACCGGACCTACAGGTTCAGGTAAATCTACTACGCTGGCGGCCATGATCGACTATATTAACGATCAGCGTTATGACCATATCCTGACGGTAGAAGACCCGATCGAATTTGTACACGAATCTAAAAAATGCCTGGTCAACCAGCGTGAAGTGCATCGCGATACCCATGGCTTTAATGAAGCTCTTCGTTCAGCACTACGTGAAGACCCGGATATTATTCTGGTCGGTGAGATGCGTGACCTTGAAACCATTCGTTTGGCCTTGACTGCTGCTGAAACAGGTCACCTAGTGTTTGGAACGCTACATACCACCTCTGCGGCAAAAACCATTGACCGTGTGATTGACGTCTTCCCGGCCGAAGAAAAAGACATGGTGCGTGCCATGTTGTCTGAATCCTTGCAAGCTGTTATTTCACAAACCCTGCTGAAGAAAAATGGTGGCGGCCGTGTCGCTGCACACGAAATCATGATTGGTATTCCTGCCATTCGTAACCTGATCCGTGAAAACAAAGTGGCGCAAATGTATTCTGCCATTCAAACTGGTGCCAACTACGGTATGACCACACTTGATCAAAGTTTAAAAACCTTGGTTGCAAAAGGTGTGATCAGTGCGCAAACTGCCCGCACAATGGCAAAACAGCCAGAATCATTCTTATAATTTGAAAACGGATTGGGGTTCTTATTATGGATTTTAATGACTTGCTCAATTTGATGATTCAACAGAAGGCATCGGACTTGTTTATTACGGCCGATGTTGAACCATCCATGAAAATTAATGGTCAGATTGTGCCCATCGCCAAAACCAAGCTGACTGGTGAAATTGTGGGACAGCTTTTAAACTCGATTATGAGTGATAAGCAACGTAAAGAATTTGCCGAAACACGCGAATGTAACTTCGCGATCAACAACCGCGACAAAACTGCCCGTTTCCGTGTCAGCGCATTTCAACAGCGCGATCAGCCGGGTATGGTTTTACGTCGTATTGAAACTGTAATTCCAACCATAGATGACCTCAAGTTACCGCCCATTTTAAAAGAACTGGCGATGAACAAACGTGGCATCATCATTTTTGTCGGTGCAACTGGTACCGGTAAATCCACCTCTTTAGCCTCGATTATTGGTTACCGTAACCAAAATTCTAAAGGTCATATCATTACCATTGAAGACCCGATTGAATTTATCCATGAACATGCAGGCTGTATCATTACCCAGCGTGAAGTGGGCATCGATACTGACTCTTTTGAAGTGGCCTTGAAAAACACCCTGCGTCAGGCACCAGATGTAATTCTGATTGGTGAGATTCGTTCCCGCGAAACCATGGATTATGCCATTGCCTTTGCCGAAACCGGCCACCTGGTTTTTGCCACCCTGCACGCCAACAACGCCAACCAGGCGATTGACCGTATTATTCACTTCTTTGAGGCAGACCGTCATAACCAGCTGTTTATGGATTTATCGCTCAATTTAAGAGCTATTGTAGCGCAGCAATTGATTCCAACCATAGATGGCAACTCACGTCGTGCAGCGATTGAAATCCTGATCAATTCACCTTTAATTTCAGACATGATCCGTAAAGGTGATGTGCATGAAATTAAAGACCTGATGAAACGTTCACGTGAACTGGGTATGCAAACCTTTGACCAGGCCCTGTTTGACTTGTACAAAGCCAAGCAAATTAGCTATAAAGATGCGCTTAAGCATGCCGACTCACCAAACGATCTACGCTTGCAAATCAAGTTGTCGGAAGAAGGTGGCGATCGCTTAATGCGCGCCAGTTCCAATATTACCTTCGATGGTCAGGCTTAAGCTCCATACTAAAATGCAAAAAAACAGGCTTCAAATGAAGCCTGTTTTTTTAACCTGATTCCAAGTCAGTGTTATTTTTTACGTAATGCGTCCTGGCATTCCGCTGCATCACAATAACCATACAAATTTAAAGAGTGACCCGTTAAAGTAAAGCCAAATTTTTCAGCTACTTCATGTTGTTCATGTTCAATCACGTCATTGGTGAATTCGACCACTTTATTACAATTTTGGCAAACAATATGATCATGATGATCTTCTTGCATAATTTCGAAAACTGAATGATTATTTTCAAAATGATGACGCTGGATAATACCTGCTGCTTCAAACTGTGTTAACACGCGATACACAGTTGCTAAACCGACATCTTCACCCTGTTCAAGTAAAGTCTTATAAATATCTTCTGCGCTTAAATGATGTTGTCTTGAATTTTCTAATAATTCTAATATTTTTATTCGTGGAAGCGTAACTTTAAGTCCAGCTTTGCGTAAATCTTGATTTGAAATAGGCATGTAAAAGGGTCTCTCAACAAATTTAAAGTTGGAATATGCAACAAAGTTAAGATGCAGTATGATCTATCCGTGGATCAAATGCATCATAATTAATTTGGGATAGTGTAGCAAAATGCAAAAAATCATGTTGACGTTATTCGTCACTTCACTGCTCGCAGGCTGTTCGACCTTGGGCGTTTATAAAGTTGATATTCCTCAAGGAACACCATTAACTCAAGTACAAGCATCAAAAATTCAAGTCGGTATGAGCCACCAACAAGTTCGCTTTTTGCTAGGCAGTCCAACGGTCACAGATCCAATGAATCCTTTACGTTGGGACTATATCTACAACTACATCCCAGGAACTTATGCTAAAAAAGCCAAGATTCCTGCAGCACATGGTCAACATTTAAAAATTTACTTCGATCAAACCGGTACGGTGCAAAAGATTGAAGGTCTAGAAACTATTCCAGAATCTCAACCCGGCTTACCAGGTTCAAAAGAAGCGATTTTAACTGCGCCACCACTATAGACGCTTTAAAATAAAAATAAACCCCTCATTGAGGGGTTTTTCTTATTACTTCAATTGTTTAAAGCGATTTCCACGACAATATCGCCCAACCGGGTTGGCTGCTGCACGTTTGCGTCGAATATCCTTCGGATTGATAGTTAGCGGTCGATAAATCTCGACACGGTCACCGGCTTGTAAAATATGGTGCAGATCTTTCAGGCGCACGCCAAAAATTCCCAGAGCAAGTGGTTCTGCCAAATCAACCTGTACGCGAATACCACTTTGTTCAATCGCCTCTAAAGCGGTCATCCCTTGCTGAAAGGGCACCGCAATATGAAACTGTTGCTCGGGTGCTGCATAGGCGACCCAAACCTGTTGTATCTCACTCATCAGAACAATTGCCCAATAATTGCGATTATCGCCAAAATAATCGAAACAGGTAACACCACACGAACAGCAATACGCCACAGGTTATAAAATAACTCATTGCTGAAATTCATCGCTTTACGCAGATGGCTAATTTTCATGATCCATCCGGCAAAAATGGCATAGATCAGGCAGATTGCTAAACCCCAAAGCATCAGCAGGCTATTGAAAACTGGAGTGATGGCTGGAATTGCCCAGACAAATACGGCAGCTAAAATAAGCAGCCATTGAATCACGATATTCAACTGACGGTGTAACAGCTGTTCACGCGCCATTTGCAATAACAAGGCCGCAGCACTCACCACGGCAACCACAAAAGCCAAACTCGGGATTTGAGCATTGGCAGCAAAGAAACCAAAAGCAATTACCGCAAGTAACTGTGCAATCCAGATCGGCAATACTGTTTTACTTGCAGTATCTTGCGGTTGAACAGCAGGCAGACTACTTTGCCAGTACAGACCCATGCCTAAACCACTTGCTACCAGTGCCAAAACGGTAGCACTGCCCCACTCGCTAAATTCAACCGCTGTGACATGCCAAGCCGGCAAAGGGGTTCCCATCACATTGGCCAGAACTAAAGCAGCAAAAACACCAATCACCGTTAAAAGCAGAATAATTTTTCGTGGTGCAAATGAAAGTAAAACTGCAACTATCGCAAGAGCAATAAATAAAAAATTGGCTGCAATTCCATTAGCGGCAAAATGCCCCAGCAATTGGCTCGCATTCGACAATATGCCGCCTGCCAGGAAAGGAATAAAGACCACGGCCAGCCAGCCAACGATACGCCATTTCTGCGAGGCATCCGCATCACGGGTCAAGCTGGACAAGGCATTTAAAGCTGTGGTTTTAGAACGCTTTGCCAAGGCAATTTCTAAATAGCAGATCGGTAAAGCCAAAATAAGCATGGTACCTAACCATAACAGCCAAAAATCAAGCTGGCGATCAAGCTGAATCCCTACAATCGGTGCTAAAGTGGCAATGATGATAAAAGATAAACAAAATGCCATCAGCGGTGATAGCCATCGTGTCATAGCATTGTCCTGCATGATGCGTTCCTAAAAAAAGTCTTTCGCTATTTTGCCTTTCTCATAAGTGAAAATCAAAAAGAAAAAAGCAAACCATTATGCCTAATGATTTGCAGCGCAAGATTATTATCTTTTTTTAATTGTAGTTATCTCATTTATCTTTTATGAGAAAAACCGAGCAAACCAGTTTTTACCTTTTTTTTGTTCTTTTTCTTTAATAATGCCCATCATGTTTTGTTTTACAGCACCGACATAATCAGCATCATCGTGCTGAATATGGTTAATCAGCCATTTCGCCAGTACTTCATGCAATTCACCTTCAATCGCCTGTCCCATTTCAAAGCGATCACGATAAGATTCAATCTTTTTAATGAATAAATCATGAACACGTTTATGCGGTACGCGGTATTTATAACCCGCCTCTTCCTGCAAAGATTCTTCAAAAGTAAAATGCGACTGAGTGTAATCAATAATATTTTCAAGAATCTGTTTAATACGCGCACGGTCGGTATTTTCAACGATATCATCAATTTCATTGATGTAATCCAGAATTCGTTTATGTTGATCGTCAATCACATCGATGCCAGTATTATATTCTGGAACCCATTTCATTTTCATTACGACCACCTATCAGATATAAACGATTAATCACATAAATTCATAATATATTGATATTAAACAAATAAAAATGCACCAAAACAGTCGACTTTTAGTTTTTTTTATAAAACAAACATAACCAATTGATATATATATAATTATGATAAAATACCCACTAAAAGGATAAAGTATTTTTTAACCAGCTTCATTAAAAAAATGCTTTATTCAGGAGTTAACATGATTTTATAAACTATATTTTTTAGAAGTCATTTTTTAATTATATTAGATAAATATAGTACGATTATATAAAAATATCCCGAAGCCCTTAAGATTAAAATCTGGCGATAAAATTTTAAAATATTTCAACTGATTATAAATAATAAAGCCAGACATTTATCTAATAAATATCTGACACTAAAGTTTTATCTGAAATTGCAATCAATATTGATCGGCTTTAGTGATTCGTTTCAATGCCGGATTCAAGCGTTCACGTTCTAAACGCTCAACATGAGTCTGCTGTTTCCGAACTGGTCGGCCATCCTGAAATAAAATCATCTCTCCTGGTACAAAAGCGTTCCAGGTTTCATTTTGGGTCAAAGGTTCTGTGGTAATGACGGCGACACGATCTTCTGGAGTCGTCACCTGACTGAAATCAACTTCAACGTCCAGATCAATCAATTGTGCAGGTTTAAAAGGATATTCACGTACTAGCCAGTGCAATTTGGTAATCGCATACGTAAAGAGTGCCTGACCGTTCGACAGGCAGAAATTAAAGGTGCCATGTTCGGCTATTTTTGGAGAAACTTCAGCCAATAAATCGAAGACCTGATCGAGTTTGGGTTCATGATAACCAAACTTAAGTACCAGTTGATCTAACAAATAACAGAATGCACGCTCACTGTCGGTATTGCCAACCGGAGTAAAACGCCCCGATAAAGTCGGATTAAAGTCATGTAAATCACCATTATGGGCAAAAATCCACTGCCGTCCCCAAAGCTCACGGCTAAAGGGATGTGAATTTTCCAGATTGATTTTACCCTGAGTGGCTTTACGGATATGTGCAATCACATTGCGCGACTTAATTGGATAATTACGGATCAGTTCAGCAATCGGCGATTCAACTGCGGATTGATTATCGACAAAAAGTCGGCAGGCTTTATCTTCAAAAAAAGCAATGCCAAAACCATCACAATGGTCTGATGTAATGCCAGCACGCTGAGAAAAACCACGAAATGAGAAAGTCACATCCGTTGGCGTAGCACAATTCATTCCGAGTAACTGGCACATAATCTTGATCAAACAGCAAATACATGATTTTTCTATTTTGCATGACTGGGCAGAGGGTTGCAAATCTCAATTCACGATAGTCATCACGATTTTATGTATTAGGACAAAATTGAGATTTCAATCATCAGTCTATTGAGCGGGTCAAAATAGTCGCCATAAAAAAGCCTCACAAGGAGGCTTTTTAAAATCACGGTTTAATGCTTGGCACGGTTGGTAATTAAAGTTCCTACCCCATGATCGGTAAAAATTTCCAATAAAGTGGCATGTGGAACACGGCCATCAACAATATGTGCGCTGACCACGCCACCTTTGACTGCATCTAGTGCACAGCCCACTTTTGGAATCATGCCACCATAAATCACACCCGTTTCAATTAAACGGTCCACTTCCTGGGTCGTTAAACCCGTCAGCAGGTTTTTATTTTCGTCCAGCACACCGGTGATATTGGTCAACAGAATAAGTTTTTCTGCGCCTAAAGCTTCAGCGACTTTACCTGCCACCAAATCGGCATTGATGTTATAGGTATTGCCTTCTTCATCTACACCCAGAGGCGCAATCACAGGAATGAAATCACCTTGGGTAAACATTTCCAGAACGTCGGTTTTCACACCAACGACTTCACCCACCAGACCAAGATCAATCTGCTTGACCGTGCCATCTTCAGCGGTTTTTTCCATCAATAACTTCTGGGCACGTAACAGGTTGCCATCTTTACCGGTCAAACCAATGGCACGACCGCCGTGCTGATTGATCAGATTGACGATGGATTTATTTACGCTACCACCCAGGACCATTTCCACCACTTCCATGGTTGCAGGGTCAGTGACGCGCATGCCATCAATACGGTCAGATTCTCGGCCTAACTGTTTCAAAAATGAATCAACTTGCGGGCCGCCACCATGAACCACAATCGGATTCAAACCGACCGTTTTCAACAATACAATGTCACGCGCAAACGAGCTTTCCAGCTCTGGGTCGGTCATTGCATTGCCACCATATTTCACAACCAGCGTTTTACCTGCAAAACGTTGAATGTACGGCAAAGCTTCAGTCAAAACTTGTGCTTTGTCGAGGCCGGTATGTTGATATGGCATTCACCTCTCCTTATTGGGCATCTAAAATGTCTTGTGCGATTTGAGGATATCGGTCACTTAACATGGAAACAAATGTGTGTCGAATATCGTTTAATCTTACAGGATTATCCGCATCAAAGCGCACGGTAAAATATTCCCCGGTATTCGATGCCCGAATAATGCCAAATCCATCTTTAAAATCAAGTCGTACCCCATCAATTTTACTTAACTGGGCACCAAAATCCTGACTTTGCATTTCGACATCATGCAATACTGCTTTGGGCTCTATGTTATGGGTACTGATATAGGTGTCTTCAGTGCAATAACGTTCCGGATAAGCGTTTAAGGCTTGGGATAGAGTTAAATCAGCCTGCTGACCAAGATATTCCAGTACCCGTAACGCCGCATACAAGCCATCATCATAGCCAAAACCACGCCCGTCATTAAACACATAATGACCTGCATATTCTCCACCAAATACAGCTCTGCCTTTGGACTGCGACATGTAAGTCCGTAAAAAAGAGCTTCCGGTACGAATCATTTTGGCCTGTCCGCCTAGATGACGCACAGTATTGCCCACCATGGTGGAACATTTGACATCAAAAACTACTTCATGACTAGGATGGGTTTTCAGGCACATTTCTGAAAATAGCGACAACAACCGGTCTGCGGAGATTGTGGTGCCATGTTCATCAATCAACACGACTCGGTCACCATCGCCATCCAGAGCAATACCAATATCAGCCTGCTGTTCAAGTACGGTCTGCTTTAACTCTGTCAGATTTTTCTCTTGTGACGGATCGGGTGCATGGTCAGGAAAATGGCCATTGGCTTCACAACGGATAGTGGTCAGTTCACAGCCCAGTTTTTTTAACACCAGGGCTGCACAGCGTCCAGCTGAACCATTCAGGCCATCCAGCACCACCTTAAATGGCCGCTTTAACTGGATATCGTTTAGGAGTGCCTGTTGATATTCAAGACAGTATTTCACCACAATTTCATGCTGAACCGGTTGAATTACCAGATTATATAATAGATCAAAAGCCGCGCTCGCGCTCTGACCGACCTGTTGAATCATGTCTGGACAGGGTGGTTCACCCTGAACAATCCATTTAATTCCATTGTCAGTTTTTGGATTATGGCTGGCTGTAATCATAATGCCATTACCGCCAAACTGACGGGCAATAAAATATAAAAGGGGTGTCGAACAACAGCCAATGATTGTGGCATGCAGTCCTTTTTCTTCACATACCCGTCTGATAATTTCTGCATATTGAGGACTGGTTAAACGTGCGTCATAGCCGATAGCCAGCTGTGTTTGCCCAGCCTTGCGATATTGCTCAACCAATCCATAAGCAGTCGCTTGTACAATTTCAGGCGTCAAAAGTGATATTTTTCCACGAATATCATAAGCACGAAAAATTTGTAGAGGAAATTTTTTATTTTTAAAATTCATGATGACATCTTCTACTTTAGAATAACCCATGAAATGAGAATTTCATGGCATGCTGGATTAGCTCAGTATTCACAACCAGTGCATCATCTGATGAAATAAGAAGATTAATATTTAAAAGCATTTCATGTTATTAAGCAACGGTAAAAGTTTCTTACAACTTTGTTTTCAAAATACTTTATTTGATTGAAAAATAAATCATTTGTGAAATTAGAAAACAAAAGTATTCAAATAACTTTAATTTAAAACAATTATTTACAAAAACAATAAAATATTTTTAACTGATCCATACATTAAAAATTATTTTGCACTTTAATAATATAATTCATTGTTTATTTGTACTTTTTTATAAAAAAGCTAATAATTTTAAATAAAAGCCTGTTCAAATTAAAGAATAAAACCTGACACAAACAAATAATATTGTTTAGGCATCAGGTTTTGTCATCTTTATGCTAAATCAAACTTAGCCTTTACCCGTATGGCCAAAACCGCCTGCACCGCGTTCAGTCGCTTCAAATTCATTCACAACATCAAACTGCGCCTGGACAACTGGAACAAGTACATATTGTGCTAAACGTTCACCCGGTTGCAAGGTAAATGCTGTTTGGCTACGATTCCAAACCGATACCATCAACTCGCCTTGATAATCCGAATCAATCAGGCCGACCAGATTGCCTAAAACAATCCCATGTTTATGGCCCAGACCTGAACGCGGCAAAATTAAGCCAGCAAAATTTGTATCTTCAATATAAATAGCCAAACCGGTTTTCACCAATACTGTTTGACCCGGTTCAATGACAGTCGCTTCATCGACACAAGCGCGCAAGTCCAAACCTGCTGAACCCGAAGTCGCATAGGTAGGCATCGGCCATTCATTGCCTAAACGTGTATCGAGCACTTTCACTTGAACTTTCATTTGTTTTTTCCTAATTGCATAGTTTAAATGTTGCATGGTTTAAATCGTGAATTAACGCTTGATTAGGGCGCGTAAATTTTCCAGATAATGCTGGGCTTGCAATTTTGGATCAATATTGCCTGCCAATTTTTTCTTGCGACCCAGCCATTCCAGCTCATCTTGCGGCAATTCATCCAGAAAGCGGCTTGGCGTCATCTGTTTCATCTGTCCGCCCGCTTTACGCTGCTCAGCCAAAGTAATGGTCAAACCTTGACGGGCACGGGTAATACCCACGTACATCAAACGGCGTTCTTCTTCCACGGTTTCGGCTGCAATCGAGTTTTTATGCGGCAGAATTTCTTCTTCTAGTCCAATCAGATAGACATAAGGAAATTCCAGACCTTTGGATGCATGCAAAGTCAATAAATTCACTTTATCGGTATCTTCTTCTTCCTGCTGCTGCTCCAGCATATCCAGCAGTACCATTTTACGAATCACACTTTCAATATTCTTGTCATCCACATCTTCAGCGCGGTTAATCAGGCTCTGAATGCTGCTATACAGCACTTCAATATTATCCAGCTTGGTTTTTTCCTGCGCTGGCGTTGCTGCGGATTCCTTGATGTAATCGATATAGCCTGCTTCCTGCATCATCTGGCGAATAATTGGCACAGGCTCGTCATCATCTAGTAAATTACGGGTAAAATTACCAATAAAATCAGAAAATTCAGCCAGTTGTGTAGTCGCTTTTTTCGGCATCACCATGGTCAGGCGCTGATCACCTGCCGCTGCCAGCAATGACAAATGATTTTCCTGTGCAAATAGACCTAACTTTTCTAAGGTTACAGGTCCAATGGCACGTTTCGGCGTGTTAATAATCCGTAAAAATGCACTGTCATCTTCAGGGTTAATAATCAGACGCAAATAACTCATGATGTCTTTAATTTCTGCACGAGCAAAGAAAGACTGGCCGCCAGAAAGCTTGTATGGAATCTGCATTTGACGCAGCTGTGTTTCTAAAATACGGGCCTGAAAATTACCGCGATACAAAATCGCATAATCCTTCCAGTTTTTTCCATTCATCAGCTTATGGGTGATCAGATCCTTCACTACGCGTTCAGATTCATCATCATCATTACGGCAGGTAATCACGCGAATCACCTCACCATGGCCTTTATCCGACCAGAGTTTTTTATCAAAAATATGCGGATTATTGCCAATCACCGTATTCGCTGCTTTCAAAATACGGCTGGTGGAACGGTAATTTTGTTCTAATTTAATGACTTTTAAATTCGGAAAATCTTCCTTCAACAAAGCCATATTTTCAGGCTTTGCCCCACGCCAGGCATAAATGGACTGGTCATCATCACCTACCGCAGTAAATTGTCCCATCACACCGACCAGCAGTTTCACCAGAATATACTGTGCGGTATTGGTATCCTGATATTCATCCACCAGCAGATAACGCACCCGATTTTGCCATTTATCCCGGACTTCAGCATTTTCCTGCAACAAACGGGTCGGCATCACGATCAGGTCATCAAAATCCACCGCATTATAGGCACGCAGGTTGCGTTCATAAAGCTGATATAAATGCGCAAACTGGACATCTTCAGTGGTTTCACAGGTGGTATGTGCTTGTTCCGGTGGAATCAGGTCATTTTTCCAGTCCGAAATCATCTTCATTGCCTTGGCAATGAGTTCTTTACTTTCCGCGCCGGATAAATTATCACGGTGCATTAAATCCATCAGGATACGCTTACAATCATCGGCATCCAGAATAGAAAAATTATTTTTTAATGGGGTATGTTTGAGTTCCAATCGGAGCAAATTCAGACCAAAGGTATGGAAAGTTGAAACAGACAGACCTTTGGCTTCTTCACGAGACAATAATTTACCGACACGCTCCTTCATTTCGCGTGCTGCTTTGTTGGTAAAGGTCATGGCCGTGATCCGATGTGCCGGTATACCGCAATTCTTGACTAGATGTGCGACTTTTCGCGTAATTACCGAGGTTTTACCCGAACCTGCCCCTGCAAGTACTAACAAGGGCCCTTGAGTGTATTTCATAGCTTCAAGTTGCTTGTCATTCAGTTGACTTGCCGACGACATAGGATTTCCTCGTGTTAATTGGAGCTCGATTATAGTCATCTCCACCCAACTTGCATAACCTAAAATACAGATTTGACATTCATAAAAAAACCACCCGAAGGTGGTCTTTTCAATTCATCATGAACTTAAATGAAGAATTATTGAACCGCGTAAATGCTGATTTCTACACGACGGTTTTGTTCACGGCCTTCAGCAGTCGCATTTGATGCGATTGGGTTCGCTGAACCTTGACCTTGTGCATTAATACGTGTACGTGCCACGCCCTGACCGGCAAGATAGTTAGCTACTGATTGAGCACGCGCTTGAGATAATGGAATGTTAATCGAGTCATTACCCGTGCTGTCTGTATAACCTGTTACAAGAATACCGCTCTTGTTGTCTTCAGTCAGTGTTTGTGCAACTTTGTTCAAAGTCGCGTAGAAGTTCGGTTTGATATTCGATTTGTTGGTATCAAAAGTAATATTACCCGGCATAATCAGGCCAACAGAACCATCCGGATTACGTGTAACATCTACACCAGTACCCGCCATTTGTTGACGTAATTTTTTCTCTTTATTGTCCAGATATACACCTGTTGCACCGCCTAATACAGCACCGATTGCTGCAGCACGGTTATTTTGAGCGCTTGTATTTGCGTTACTTTTAGAAAGACCATAACCCGCAGCTGCACCCACTATTGCGCCAATTGCTGTTTTATCGTATTCCATACCGCCAATGTTGTTGCCAGTTGTTTGACAGCCTGATAGTGCCAATGCCCCTGCTACTGCTGCTGAAATGACTAGTGCACGCATCGCATGCCTCCTTCTTGTGTTTTATCGTATAGTGGAATAATGAATTAAAAAAAATCGGCATACCATTGATTTTTTGTAAATAACCCATTTATTAGTTACATTTTGTAATATTTCAGCTGAGTGTCAAGAATAACTTCAGCACAATTTCTCCATACTTGTATGAATAGACTTTTTTATTTTAAATTCTACAATTATATTGAATACTAAATAAAAACCTTCGATGATTTTCTTTTAAGGCCTTTTTTTATATGTCATCTCAAAATACCAAGCAACCGATATTAAAAAAAATATCTCGCGGGCTTACTGTCGGATCGGTCATTACTGGAAGTACTTTTTTTCATGGACCACCTGTACTCGCTTTGGGATTAACCAAACTCATTAAAAAATCACGTAAAATAGACGAAACCAACATTCAAATTACCAACAGCTGGCTCTGTGTCAATAATTGGCTGATCGACCATGTATTGCCCAACTTAAAGTGGGATATCACGATTGAGAAAGGTTTAGAGCTCAGTATGCAAGGCCGTTACCTGATGACCTGTAACCATCAAAGCTGGGTGGATACTACGGTAAATCAATATTTTGGTTTAACCCGCATGCCACTTACCCGTTTCTTTACCAAGTGGGAGCTGATCTTTATTCCTTTCGTGGGGCAAGCCTTTAAAATTTTGGGCTTCCCGATGATGAAGCGCCATAGCAAGGAACAGATTGCAAAAAATCCGGAACTTAAAACCCGTGATATGGAAGAATCGCGTAAAGCCTGCGAGCAGCTATTAAGTCAACCTTTTACCTTATTGAACTATTTGGAAGGTACGCGCTTTACGCCAGAGAAGCATACGCAGCAGCAATCACCTTATAAACATTTACTCAAACCTAAAGCGGGTGGCTTAGCCTTGGCCCTCAACATTTTAGGTGACAAAATTGATGCGCTGGTCGACATGACTATTGTTTATCCAGATGGTGTCCCAGGTTATGGCGATTTCTGGCTAGGAGAGGTCAATCGCATTGCGGTGAATTTGCGTAAAATCGATATTCCAGACTGGGTATTAGGTGGTAATTATGAAGATGATGCTGAATATCGTGAACGTTTTCAGCAATGGGTTCATGCGCTATGGACTGAGAAAGACCAACTGATTGAACGCATGCAGCAAGAATTGGCTGCGAAAGCTTAAGCACACGCAAGGAAAAAAATGAAGCAAGACGACCAGATCACATCCCCCACCTTTTCTTTTGTAAAAAAAGGTACTTGGGGATGGAAAGTCGCACTGGGCTATGACATTTTTATGATGATTCTGATCATCATCAACCTGTTCTGCCTGAGTGCCAATGCCATTCTGATGAGTGATTTTGGCGGCTGGCTGTTTGACTTTATTCATCTTCCTGAACTGTTACATTTTTACCGTAACTCATTGCGTCCCTGGGTCATCATTACCGAAAGCTGGTTTACCAGTTTTCTGGTCATTGAACTGCTGGCCCGCTGGGTAATTGCGGTCATTGGGCAACATCATAAGCGCTGGTTTTTCTTTCCCTTTATTCACTGGTACGAAATTCTCTCCATTATTCCGCAGCTGCGTTTCTTACGTTTATTACGTGCCGGGGCCATCGGCTACAACCTGCACCAGCATGGTTATAAAGTCATTCCGGACGCTTGGTATCGGCGGGCTAAATTCTATTACCACATGGTGCTTGAAGAACTCACCAGCCGTATTGTACTTACGGTCTTAGATGGCATAAAACGTGAACTCTCGACCAGTACCACACATAAAAAACTGATTGAAGATCTGGTTGCCCATCACCGTGACATGTTTGCTGCTGCCCTGGCGGATATTTTGCAAGAGTCTTTAGGCAAAGAGCTGCAGGCACAAAAAATCATGATTGCCGAAAATGTCGGCGACATTGTCAATCGTGCCATTGAAGACACCCCTGAACTGACCCAATTATTGCGCCTGATTCCGATTGTGGGGGGACGCATCGAGCAACAAATCCAGAGCATTGGACAACGTTTGGGAGAAAATATTACGCTGGGGCTGATTGAACCTTTTGCATACGGTCATAAAAATGAAAAAAATCTGGCATATTTAGAAATTTCGAATAAAATCAGTCAAATACAATTTGAAAATAATACCTATGTGGAAAACCTGGTGGAATCGGCTGTTTTTGAGAGTTTAGAAGCCATTCGCAAACAGGTAAAAGTAAAACAATGGCAACAAATCCTGGAACAGCATGATCAAGTTAAAGAATGATCATGAAATTAAAAATATTGAAAACGTGGCTAGAGAAAAGCTGCAATTTGTTCTAGCATTTGCTCTATTTACAACATCACTTCGACATAAAATTAATGAGTCAGAAGTCTTAAGGAATAATTATGGCTGATATACGGATTACAGGCAGAATGGTTAATTTTACCCGATTAACTTTTGACACCAATGATCACAATGCAATCCGCCAGCAATTGACTCAAATGCTCCAAGAAACTGCTTCTCATGGCACGCTGGTCATTATTGACAGCACGGTAGAACAGGAACTGATTGCACTGATTCAGCTATTGATCAGTCTGGACTTACAGCCGATGGGCGTGATTGACGGTATTCTTTCCGATGAAGCCCGGGCCATTCAGTTTCCTATTCTGCCCGCAGACAACAAACCTTTACAGCGTATTAAAGCGACCAAAGAACAAGTGGTTGAGGCCAAACCTGAAGTTGACTCTGCCCCAACCCACAGTGCTGAAGAAGAGCCAGTCAAACCAGCTCGTGTCATCAGCCATGTGACCTCTTATCACGATGAAATTTTGCGCACCGGTCAATGCCTGGTTCAGGATCATGGCGATATTATTCTTAACGCAGGAATCAATAGCGGCTCTGAAGTCATTGCTTCAGGAAATATACATATTTATGGTAGCGCACGTGGTAGAGTCATCGCCGGCGCAGGCGGGAATGGTGCAGCGCGTATTTTCTGTCATTCACTGGAAGCAGAACTGGTATCGATTGCAGGGACATATTGTGTGGCAGATGACATTCCACAACATGTCCTGAAAAAATCTGTCCATATTTACTTGAATGATCATCAAGAACTTGTCTTTGAAGTTCTCGAGTTTTAATGTATAAATAAACACCAAAAGCCCCATATTTAAAAAGGGGTTTGAACCATAACAGGAGTGGATTCGGTGGCGAAAATTGTTGTCGTAACATCAGGCAAAGGTGGTGTAGGTAAAACTACTACAAGTGCATCTTTTGCAACAGGTTTAGCCCTTCGTGGTCACAAAACTGTTGTGATCGATTTTGACGTGGGTTTACGTAACCTTGATTTAATTATGGGTTGTGAACGTCGCGTTGTTTATGATTTTGTGAATGTATTGAATAACGAAGCGCGTCTTCAACAAGCACTTATTCGTGACAAAGATATTGAAAATTTATATATTTTGCCTGCATCACAGACCCGTGACAAAGATGCCTTGACCGATGAAGGTGTTGCACGCGTTATGGATGAACTTTCTCAAGAGTTTGATTATATTATTTGTGATTCGCCTGCAGGGATTGAACGTGGTGCCATCATGGCCATGTATCATGCAGATGAAGCGATCATTGTGACCAACCCGGAAATTTCCTCTGTACGTGACTCTGACCGTATTATTGGTATGCTGGACAGCAAAACCAAAAAGGTAGAGCAGAACGAAGGTCGCATCCGTAAGCATCTTTGTATTACACGTTTCAACCCTGAACGTGCTGATAAACAAGAAATGTTAACCATTGACGATATTTCTAAAGATATCTTACGTGTCCCTACACTAGGTGTGATTCCTGAATGTAAGAGCGTACTGCAAGCATCTAACGAAGGTAAACCGGTTATTCTGTTTACTGAAGAAGCTGCAGGTCAGGCTTATGATGACCTTGTAGCGCGCTTTTTGGGTGAAGAACGTCCTTACCGTCATATTGAAGTCAAACCTAAAGGCTGGTTAGCAAGACTATTTGGAGCGTAAGAAATGGCAGGATTCTGGAGTAAACTTTTTAGTAGTGAGGATAAACCATCAAGTGCACAGACTGCTAAAGATCGCTTAAAAGTCATTGTCGCCTCTGAACAGGGTCTAGGCAAACGCTTAAGTCAGGAAAAGATTGACCTCATGAAGAAAGAAATCATGCAGGTGGTCAACCGCTATGTCCGTGGTGTAGATGAACAACACATTCAAATGTCGGTTCGTTCTGAAGCCAATATTGAAATGTTAGAAATGAATATCAATTTGCCTGAAGAGCGATAATCTGATTTTTGATTAGTCAAGCAAATTGAATCAAGGCAAAATATGAGCCTGAACAAAGCACTGCTTTGTTCAGGCGCAAGACGAGAAGCTGTGCTTCGAAGTGCCTGAACAATTTAGGTACTGCTTTAGTCAGCCGCAAGACGAGAAGCTGTGCTTCAAGTTGGCAGGGTCGAGCAAAACCGCTTTGTCTAGCCTCATATTTTGCCTTTTTTATTTTAATCAGTATACCAAGGAGATTGCGATGGCATTATCTCAGCCAGCAACGTTCAATGAAGAATGGTCAGATGAGCGTGTATTTGCCTACTTAACCCAGCTACCTCCTGCAGGCGTTAATGCTGATTTTCATGTGCTTTATCATGCATTCAAGCACATGCGTCCAAATGATTATGAGCGTTTACTGACTCAATTCGTTGCCGATGGCCGTGATGTCAATGCCACCAATCCTGAAGGTCAACGCATTCATGATGTGATTGCACAGTACCCGCGTCAAAGCGAAGGCTTTCTGGAAGTGCTTGCTAAGTTTGCTTAAGTAAAATATAAAAAAGCCTGGCTGTTTGCATAGAACAGCCAGGCTTTTTTATCAAAATAATTTTCTTTTAAACTTTTATTTTAAGGCAGCAATAACATCAATGCGGGAAAAGTCACCGCAAAACAGATTGTCTGCAAACTAATTACAGCCGCCATTAATCGATGGTCACCCTGATATACCCGGGTCAGAATATAAGAAGCTGAAGCTGTCGGCAAACTAAAAAATACCACTAAAATCATGCGTTCTAAATGACTTAAATCAAAAGCCTGGCATACTGCAAATGCCAAAATGGGCATGATGAGCAAACGCCCAAACACATTCATCAATAAACGATAGATATTGATTTTAAACTGGTCAAATTGCAATGCTGCCCCCACTGACAGCAAACCCAAAGGCAAGCTCATTGCAGCAAGTAATTTCACAAGTTGCCCTATGCCATCAATTAAGGGCAGATTCAGCAGATTGAAACCCACGCCAACAATACAGCCGAGAATTAATGGATTTCTTGTAATCGAAATAACTGTTTTTCCAAGTGTGTTCCAGCTCAAACTGGATAATGCCAGTACCGACAGAATATTCACCAAAGGGATCGCGACAGCGATCAGCATGGCAAACATTTGCATGCCTTTCGGTCCAAATAAAGATGCCATGAGCGACAGGCCGATATAGGTATTAAAGCGCACCTGGCTTTGCATATACACGCCAAAACGCTGTACTGGAATGTTATAGATTTTTTTGGCCACAAAAAGAGCCATAGCTGCCAGCAAAATTATCAGGATCAAGATTCCCAGCATGCTCGACACAGTAAGCATCTCTAGCTCGACATGAGATAAATTCAAAAAGAGTAAGCTAGGAAACAAGATAAAATAATTGAGCTTTTCAGAGTTTCCCCAAAATTCATCTGTGACAAAACGTGTCTGTTTAAGTAGATATCCCATTGCAATCAAAATGATCAATGGAAATAGCGCCATGACAATATTCATGCTCTATCTGTATCCTTAATGAAATATTTCAGTCTTTCCCGAGCTGCATGATACTTTTGTTTTTCATGAATATTCACTTAATTTACCTGATATCGTCCAATTGTGCTCAAGAAAAAGGCCTGCATTTGCAGGCCTTTTATTGATATCTACACTTAAATTAAAATATCACGTTTACCGTTGGCACCCATACCGCTAACAATGCCATTTTCTTCCATCTGGTCAATGATACGTGCAGCACGGTTATAACCCAGGCTAAACTTGCGCTGTAGCGAAGATGTGGATGCCTTACGGGTTTCCAGCACAAAAGATACACATTGATCATAAAGCGCATCACGGTCCGAACCACCTTCTCCGCCATCTTCAAAACCACGGCTACTTGGCTCTTCATCAAATGGCGTTAAGATTTCATCGACATAGTTTGGTGCGCCACGTTCACGCCATGCATCACAGATACGGTTCACTTCGTCATCGGCAATAAAGGCACCGTGCACACGTTCCGGTTCAATCTTGCCTGGGCCAAGGAACAACATATCACCATGACCTAACAAGTCTTCTGCACCACCAGCATCCAGGATGGTACGCGAGTCAATTTTCGAGTTCACACGCAATGCTACACGGGTTGGAATATTGGCTTTAATCAAACCGGTGATCACATCCACTGATGGACGCTGTGTCGCAAGTAACAGGTGAATTCCTGCCGCACGCGATTTCTGCGCCAAACGGGTAATCATTTCTTCCGCTTTTTTACCCACCTGCATGATCATATCGGCGAATTCATCCGCCACAATGACAATAGATGGCAATGGAGTCAGACGCGGTGCACGTTCGCCCACAACCGATTCGCTGGCTTTCCAGGTCGGGTCAAACAGTTCTTCACCATTGGCAATCGCTTCTTCAACCTTACGGTTATAGTCGCTCAGCTTACGAATTTTCAGGAAAGACATCAGCTTATAGCGACGTTCCATTTCATTGACACACCAGTTCAAGGCGCTGACCGCATCTTTCATGTCGGTCACGACTGGCGTGAGCAAATGCGGAATATCATTATAGTTGGCCAGTTCCAGCTGTTTTGGGTCAATCAGGATCAGACGTAGTTGATCAGGCGTGTACTTCAGCAACATCGATAGAATCATCGAGTTCACCGCAACCGATTTACCAGAACCGGTTGTACCGGCAACCAGCATATGCGGAGCTTTACCCAGTTCGGTAATCACAGGATTACCCGAAATATCTTTACCCATAGCCATGGAAAGAATGCCATCAGAATCATTGAATTTGGGAATCTGTACCAGCTCAATCAAGCGAACCATTTCACGGCTACTGTTCGGTACTTCAATCCCGATATAAGGTTTACCCGGAATGACCTCGACTACACGTACCGATGCCATTGACATTGAACGCGCCAAGTCACGTGAAATATTGGTCACTTTAGAGGCTTTTACCCCCGGTGCCAAATCCAGCTCAAAACGTGTCACTACAGGGCCAGGCTGTGCTTCTATCACTTTGGCTTTCACATTAAACTCTTGCAGTTTAATTTCAAGTAACTCAGATAATCGTGCCAATTGCTCGGCAGTGAAATTCACCTTCTTGTTAGGGTCAACCTTATCCAGCAGCTCCAGACCTGGCAATGGCGGCAAATCACGACGTTTTTGCGCCACCTGCATGGAACGAGACATCGGACGACCCATGGCATCGGTTAAAGGGGCATCCGGATCAAAATCATCTTCATCCAATTCAAGCTCGTCGACAGGTTTTCCAGCCGTTTCCTGCCAAACTTCACGGAAGGCATCTTTATTGGCAGCAATCAACGCCTTTTCATCTTCAGAAATGGTGGATTGCGGCTGCAATTGAGTATTGATTTCTGCACGCACAAAGGCTGAAGATTGGGCATAACTACTCGTAGTACGTGCTGCTACAGGCGCTGCTGGCTCCAAGTGATCCACCGGTAAATTATCTATTGGTAAATCATCTACCAGCAGATCATCCAGTTCATCAAACTCGTCATCCAGTGCGCTATTTTTAGGCGTACTATGATTCAGTGATGGCGATACCGTGATACTTGCAGATGCTGTCAGCATTTTTTCTTCAGGGATGACTACTGCTGGTTCTGGATTCACAGAATTAAATGGCGTATGTACATCTGTTGCAGTTTTTCCACCCGGCACAGCTGCAAGCAATTCATCAAAAATTTCGTCATCATCCCAATCCAGATTTTGCTTCGAGGTCTGCGGAGTCGTTGCTGCAGGTTGCTCATCAACAAATGCCTGAAAATGGTCATGTGGTGTATGGGGTCCAGATTCTTCAGCCGCTTTTAACAGTGCATCAATATCTTGGTTATGATTTTGATTTTCATCTGCATGTAATGCACGCCACACTTCACCTGTAGCCACAACACGATGTGTATTCTGTTCCAGACGATGGGCTTTTTCTAAAATTTGTTCAAATTCCGCCTCATCTTCCTCATCCACCAGTTGTTGCTGCGCAGACTGCTCTTTTTCAACCATGTCATCGAACAGGCGCTCTGCAGCCGGATCACGAACGACTGGTGACAATTCTACTTCCTTATGTTCGGCTACTACTGCTACTTTTTCTGTGGCTGTTTTTTGTTTGTTATTTACCAATGATTTTTTGACTTCAGGATTTGTCCGGTCAAATGCAGATTCGGCTTCAGGCACATTTTTATAAAATAAGTCTTGTAAATAAGCAGGTGTCGCCTTGAGCGTAACCCAGGTTTTGTTCCACTTCACCCCAAATGCAAAGGTGAATAAAACCAGCCAAAACAGCAGCAGAAAAGTCGTTGCACCATAAATGGTTAAAATCTGGGTAAGACTTTGCCCCAACTCATACCCAATGATCCCGCCCGACGAATTATCCAGCGTATCAGCCGGCACTTGCCAATACAGATACAACAGACTTGCTGTCGCCAGTAAAATAAAGAACTGTGCAGCATAGCGAAAAGGTTTATTCAAAAAGCTATACGGCCACCAGACCTGAATTGCCTCAACGAAGAGAAAAATTGGAATGAGCAAACTCGCCCAGCCTAAGAAACCGAACAGTAAATCTGCAATCCACGCCCCGGCAACTCCGCTGGCATTCGATACATGCTGGGTATCACTGGAAATGTGCATCCAGCCCGGATCAAAAGGCGTATAGGTCACTGTTGCAAGGAATAAATAAATTCCAAATGAAACTAAAAATAATGTCTTTATTAAGCGCTGTGCATAAACACTCGACACCGCAGTCATATACTGTCCTGTAACCAATTTTTCATTCATGTTTTTTGTAAGAAACTAAGACAAAATAGTTTCACAATAAACGCGTATTATGCACCTGTTCCACAAAAAAAGATGCAATATTATGTAGTGGCTGCTGCTTAGAAATATACCAGATTGGGTATCTAGCACAGCACTGTTGTTCTATATAGCTCAAATCGATTTGCATGATCAATAATATCGACTTTAATCGCACACCACTGTTATACAGTTTCACGTATAATTCCACAAATTTCTAAATAAAAAAGGATGCAGCGGATGAGCGCACGTCACTCAAGACTGATTATTTTAGGTTCGGGTCCTGCTGGCTATAGCGCAGCGGTCTATGCAGCGCGTGCAAACTTGAAGCCAACCCTGATTGCAGGCTTGCAACTGGGTGGACAACTCACTACAACCACTGAAGTAGATAACTGGCCGGGCGATCCTGAAGGTCTGACTGGTCCTGCACTGATGGAACGCATGCAGGCACATGCGGAACGTTTTGGCACCGACATTGTCTATGACCATATCAATGAAGTTGATTTAAGCGTTCGCCCATTTGTGCTGAAAGGTGATATGGAAGAATTCACCTGTGATGCTCTCATCATTGCCACTGGTGCGACAGCACAGTATTTAGGTCTTGAGTCTGAAGCTGCATTTATGGGTCAAGGAGTAAGTGCATGTGCAACCTGTGATGGTTTCTTCTATAAAAACCAGAAAGTGATGGTGGTCGGTGGTGGTAACACTGCTGTAGAAGAAGCACTTTATCTTTCTAATATTGCCTCGCATGTGACCCTGGTTCATCGCCGTGATTTCTTGCGTTCTGAAAAAATCCTTCAAGATCATATTTTTGCTAAAGAAAAAGAAGGCAAAATCAGTATTATCTGGAATCATCAGGTCGAAGAAGTTCTGGGCGATGCAAAATCTGGCGTAACTTCTGTTCGTTTAAAATCAACCCAAGACAATTCAACACAAGACGTTGAAGTGACCGGGATGTTCGTTGCCATTGGTCACAAACCAAACAGTGCAATGTTCGAAGGTCAGTTGAACTTACGTGACGGTTATATCCAGGTCCAAAGTGGTACGGCGGGTAATGCAACTGCGACTTCTGTTGCGGGTGTCTTCGCTGCTGGCGACATCGCTGATAGCGTTTACCGTCAAGCCATTACATCAGCAGGTTCAGGCTGTATGGCTGCGTTAGATGCCGAGAAATATCTAGATGCTTTGGCTGACTGATTTAAATAAATCAATTCAACTCAAAAAAACCGTCCTCTTTGGGCGGTTTTTTTTTGTATGATAAAAATCATAAATGTTTATTGCCAGTTACTTTTCTCGTTCAGGCTGAATCCCATGCATCCATTAGCACCCTCAGAATTCATTTTCCCAGATCCCATCGAAGCTGATCCAGATGGCCGGGGACTAATCTGCATCGGTGCTGACCTCTCCCCTTCTACGCTTTTTGAAGCCTATACCCATGGCCTGTTCCCCTGGTTTTCTGAAGGTGAACCGATTTGCTGGTGGAGTCCCGAACCACGCTGCATTATCCGTCCGCAGGATTATCATCCGAGTAAGTCATTAATTCGCAACATGAAAAAGTTTGATTATCAAATCACGGTCAATCAGGCTTTTGAACGGGTCATACGCTCTTGTGCCCTGCCGCGCAGCTATGCCGATGAAACCTGGATTTCGGAAGACATTATTGAGGGATATTGTCAGCTATTTGAAGCTGGTTATGGCTATAGTATTGAGGTATGGGATGAAGGCAAAGTCGTTGGTGGATTGTATGGCGTCACCATTGGACACGGCTGTTTTGGTGAGTCGATGTTCAGTACGCAAACCGATGTCTCAAAAATGGCGTTTTATACTTTAATGCTGATTGGACAGGAAAATAATTTGCCCTGGATTGACTGTCAATTGGTCAATGATCATCTACTCAGCCTGGGAGCCTGTACACTTTCTCGCCAAGCATATCTTAATTCGTTACAAGATGTTGTAAAACAGTCCGCTATCGATTGGAAAAAATATCAAGAGGGTGTATTTTCAAGTAAAACAATAGCGCAAAAAGCGCGTTTAATGGAATGAAAATAAAAGAGGGATTGCCATGAATTCGTATCACCCAAAGTCCCTGCTCAATGATTTACAGTATTACATTACGCCACCGCATAACTGTAGTTATTTGGAACAAAAATCGGCACGGATGGTCTTTTTAGATCCTGCCCATCGTATTGACGTGGTCAGCCTGTCTGAACTTTCACGTCTGGGGTTTCGTCGTAGTGGCGATTTTGTCTATCGTCCTGAATGCCATCTCTGCCGTCAATGTTTATCTTGCCGCGTACCTGTTTCCGAATTTGAAATGAACAATACGCAAAAGAAAGCATGGAAACGCAATCAGGATCTGACGGTCAAAATTACCCGCACAGCCGATGCTTCCAACATTCATTATCAGCTCTATGAACGCTACATCAATGAACGTCATGCTGATGGTGATATGTTCCCACCAAGTCTGGACCAATTCGAAAAATTTTTAGTCCATAGCTGTACGGACAGTTTCTTTATCGAATTCTGGAAAGATGACAAACTGCTGGCTGTTTCTAGCTGCGATCCGCTAGATGATGGAATTTCTGCGGTCTATACCTTCTTTGATCCTGATGAAAGTCGCCGTTCTCTAGGGGTTTTTGCCGTACTCAAACAGATTGAACATGTCAGAGCTTTAAGTTTGCCTTATGTCTATCTCGGTTATTGGGTTCCGCATTCCGATAAAATGAACTATAAATCGCAATATGTACCTTTGGAACTGTTGATTGATGGGCAATGGAGACGCTTAAACCGCTTGCTGAACCATGAAGAAATTCAGCAATTGGGTAACTCCCTTATGACGACATTACCTTCGGGCTGGAACAACCCCATCATCAAGTAATGTCACCATTCCTATTTAAACAAACTTGCAAAATCATCGGTGCATGCTTTCACCATAATGATGGCATGCTCTTTTGATCCATCCGGATTTGGATAATAATTTTTACGTAAATCGATTTGATGAAAATCTGCTTTTTCATACAACTTGATTGCAGGAGTGTTAGACTCCCGTACTTCCAGAAAAATTTGTACGGGATTATTTTTCAGCATAGCAAGCGATGCATCCAGTAGCTTAAAACCTAGACCTTTGCCCTGCTGAGATGGATCAATCGCCATCAACAGCAAATTCGCTTCATCCAGCACAGGTTGTAAAATACAGAATCCAACCACCTGACCATTTTGTTCAATCACTGTGCTCTGATAACTACTGACAGCTTCTTCAAACTGTTTAATGGTCCAGGGATGGCTTTGGACCAATCTTTCAATCTTTGCTACAGTCGATACATCCGCAGCTTGCATCAAACGAATCATCTTCGTTCATCTTATCTAGAATTAACCCTCGCATTATAAAAACTTTGTGATAAAAATCGAGTAAAAAAAAGAGCGATCATTATCGCTCTCTCATTTTTCAGCTTAAAAGGCTAATTTAGCCTTCCATTTTTCCAGTAAACTATGGGTATCGACATCATTCGGATGGAAACCTGGCTTGAAATACCACAACATTTCCTTGCCCATACCGGTAATCACGCCTTTAGATGGACTATAGGCATAGCTATAAATCTCCTGCAGTGAATCAAGGTTAAGCTGTTGATCCTGTTTTAAAAGACGTGCAAGGAAATAACTTTGTACGATAAATAAAGTGGCCATTGCAATCACCAATGAAGAAGTGCGCAGAGTATATGACTTCAATCCCTTACCAAAGACTTCTTCGAATACATCATATGCCACTGCTTTATGTTCATTTTCTTCAATTGCATGCCACATCCACATCGTTTTCATGGTTTCATCGGTCATGAGTTCCTGGATATGGGCATTGCTTAAAAGCTGCGATGCTATGGTCGCAGTAAAATGCTCAAGTGCCGTGGTTGCAGTCAAATCCACCATTTCCTGAGTAATACCCACAGGTTTAGCTATTTTCGCCATCAATTTACGTGTGGTCTGAATCACTTTATCAGTATAGCGATCTAAGGTCTGCACATCATGCCCATATCTTTGTGCTGATGCATTAAAAGCCACATGTTCCTGAGTATGCATAGCTTCCTGGCCAATAAAAGCAGAGATTTCCTTTTGTAACTCTACATTATCTTTTAAGGCAGGATGATGACGTACGGCACGAACACTGTCGATAAAAAATTTTTCGCCTGCAGGAAACAACGCTGATAGCGCTGTCATAAAGTGTGTCAACCCGGCTGAACCATTCATCCAGTATTCCGGTACGTGTTCAAAATCAAAGTTCATGCGGCGTACAGGAAAACTCGCACCGGCACGATTGCTCATATTAACCTTTACATTCATGATGCTTTACTCCTATCTAGCAACGATATAACTAGATTCACTTTTGTTTTTCTTGATTGTTATATTACGTGTTTAAAAACTTGCTATAAGTGCAGATAGGGTCAGGAAAATATCAGTTTAGGACATGAGGAGGAAAAATAATGATGAGTGAAATTATTTTTTCGACGCAAGGGATAAAGCACTGCTTTGTTCCGACGCAAGAGAAAAACTGATGATAAGTAAAATTATTTTTTCGACGCAGGAAAAAACAATGCGTCAAATCACTTCTTCGATACAAGAAATAAGCTAAGGTTATACAAGATAAATTTTAAAAAACGAATTAATAAAATAAAAACCATAAAAAAAGCGTCCCAGAGGGACGCTTTTTTTACACAATCAATACTTATGCAGTTACTTTAGCAACAACACCAGCACCAACTGTACGACCACCTTCACGGATCGCAAAACGTAGACCTGGGTCCATTGCGATTGGGTGGATCAATTCTACTGACATTTCTACGTTGTCACCAGGCATAACCATTTCAACGCCTTCTTTCAAAGAAATCGCGCCAGTTACGTCAGTTGTACGGAAGTAGAACTGTGGACGGTAACCGTTAAGGAATGGAGTGTGACGACCACCTTCTTCTTTAGAAAGTACGTATACTTCTGCATCGAATTTAGTGTGCGGCTTGATTGTACCTGGTTTAGCAAGTACTTGACCACGTTGAACGTCTTCACGTTTAGTACCACGTAGAAGAACACCACAGTTCTCGCCTGCACGACCTTCGTCAAGCAATTTACGGAACATTTCTACGCCAGTTACAGTTGTCTTAACTGTATCTTTGATACCAACGATTTCAACTTCTTCGCCTACTTTCACGATACCTGATTCAACACGGCCAGTTACTACTGTACCACGACCAGAAATTGAGAATACGTCTTCGATTGGCATCAAGAATGCTTTGTCGATTGCACGTTCTGGTTCTGGGATATAAGTGTCAAGCGCTTCAACAAGAGCAAGAACTGAAGATTCGCCATATTGACCAGCGTCACCGTTAAGTGCAGCCAAAGCTGAACCACGGATAACAGGAGTGTCATCACCAGGGAAGTCATAAGTAGAAAGAAGTTCACGAACTTCCATTTCAACCAGTTCAAGCAACTCTTCGTCGTCTACAAGGTCACATTTGTTCAGGAACACAAGGATGTAAGGTACACCTACTTGGCGAGACAAAAGGATGTGTTCACGAGTTTGTGGCATAGGACCGTCAGTCGCAGCACATACAAGGATTGCACCGTCCATCTGAGCAGCACCAGTGATCATGTTTTTAACATAATCGGCGTGTCCTGGGCAGTCTACGTGAGCGTAGTGACGAGATGGAGAATCGTATTCTACGTGTGAAGTATTAATGGTAATACCACGTGCTTTTTCTTCTGGTGCAGAGTCAATTGCTGCATAATCTTTCGCTTCACCGCCGTAAGTTTTTGCACAAATAGTTGCAATCGCAGCAGTTAAAGTAGTTTTACCATGGTCGACGTGACCAATTGTGCCCACGTTTACGTGTGGCTTGTTACGTTCAAACTTAGCCTTAGCCATGTTCATCTTCCTCGTTTACGTCGAACACAATCCTGAGTAAAACCCAGCTCCGACATGTCGTTTAAAAAATCAAACACCCAATACTTGAAAAGCAGACTAATAAGCCTGCTTTTTAAAATCTTTGCAACAAAGTTGCCAAACTGTATCTGGAGCTCTTATCGAGATTTGAACTCGAGACCTCTCCCTTACCAAGGGAGTGCTCTACCACTGAGCTATAAGAGCAAATAAAAACTTCAATGGAGCGGGAGACGAGGGTCGAACTCGCGACATGTAGCTTGGAAGGCTACCGCTCTACCAACTGAGCTACTCCCGCACGATGTTGGTATAAACCACTTATCGAAGTCTTAAAATTGGTGGTGAGAGAAGGATTCGAACCTTCGAAGCTTACGCGACAGAGTTACAGTCTGTTCCCTTTGACCGCTCGGGAATCTCACCATTTTACACTTACTTCAGTGTTGTTCTTTTACCCCACTACTCAAACTTCCAAGATGGTGCCGGCACACGGATTCGAACTGTGGACCTACTGATTACAAGTCAGTTGCTCTACCAACTGAGCTATGCCGGCGTTTCTTAGTGTTTCGTACGTTTCGTATCGGAACGGTGTGCAGTTTAGCAAAACTTAGAATCCGTGCAAGTGTTTTTTTCAAAAAAACCGTCAAAAACTCATAAAATCAATCCGTTTGACGATAATTCAACCGCTTTGATCACTGCGCGAGCTTTTATTTGGGTTTCATTCCATTCAGATTCAGGATTTGAGTCATAAACCAGACCTGCGCCAGCCTGAACATAGACCTTATTTTCACGAATTACACAGGTTCGAATGGCAATCGACATGTCCATTTCACCATGCCAGCCTAAATAACCCACAGCCCCGCCAAAAATTCCGCGTTTGACCGGCTCGACTTCGTCAATAATTTCCATGGCACGGATTTTAGGTGCACCCGAAAGCGTACCCGCCGGGAAAGTGGCTTTAAACACATCCAGCGCATCGACATCATCGCGAACTTCACCCTGCACATTCGAGACAATATGCATGACATGCGAATAACGTTCGATCACCATTTTATCCGTGACCTGCACTTTACCGATTTTTGACACACGCCCGACATCGTTACGCCCCAGATCAATCAACATCAAATGTTCAGCAATCTCTTTTTCATCAGAAAGTAGATCTTGCTCAAGTGCCAAATCTTCTTCTTTGGTTTTACCACGTGGACGCGTCCCAGCCAAAGGACGTACAGTCGCAATGCCATTTTCCAGACGCGATAAAATCTCAGGTGAAGATCCTACGATATGAAACGGCTTTTGATTATCTAACGTCCGCCCTTGAACCAAAAACAGATACGGCGATGGATTCAGATGACGCAAGGCACGATAAACCTGTAAAGGTTCGCCATCGAAATCCGAGACCATACGATGCCCCGGCACTACCTGCATGACATCGCCCGCTTTAATATATTCCTTCACCTTGGCAATCGACTCAATAAACTTGTCATGCCCGGTTAAAGACTCAAAATGGGGAGCGGTATGTTTTTTGGCTTGCAGGCTGATCGGGGTTGCCAGCGTATTTTCCAGTTCATCCAATTGAGCCAGGGCTTTGGCATAGGCCTCGGGATCATTTGCATCTGCATGTACAATCAGGAACAAGGTGTCTTTTAAGTTATCAAACACAATGACGGTTTTAGACAGCATCATCCAGATATCTGGCAAACCGACCGGATCGGCTTCAGGCACATTTTTTAGGCGCGGTTCAATATAGCGTACCGAATCATAGCCAAAATAGCCCACCAGCCCCCCGGTGAAGCTCGGTAAATCAGGCAAATCTTTTTGCGTCGGCACATGGAACTGCGCCTGAAAATCACGGATATACTGAAATGGGTCGCTACATGGCTGAGTATCAACAGAACCATCCACCTGCTGAACGGTTAATACACCACGGTTGCATGAAAAAACAGTGGACTCACCCAAACCGATAATGGAATAACGCGCCCAGTTCTCTCCCCCCTCGACCGATTCAAACAGATAGGCCTGACTGTGGTCTTTCAGACGCGCAAATACGGATAATGGGGTTTCGGTATCGGCCAAACGCTGACGATAAACCGGAATCAGGTTATAACCCTCAGATTTTAACTGTTCGAATTGAGCTTGAGTTGTCATGAGTATTCTCTATATGTTTTCGATATGGCTGGTTTAAGTTTGTTTTCCTGTAATCTGACTTAGTTTCGCCATCGAAAAACCATACAATTTCTCATTCCGCTATCCTTAATTTTCACTTATTGCGCAAGTAATTCTATTAAATCATCAACCACTTGTTGCGGCTGGCAATCATGAATATCTTCACCATGATTATAGCCATAGCTCACCACAATACAATCAACTCCTGCACGTCTTGCTGCTTCGACATCATTACTAGAGTCACCAATCATTAAGGTTTCTGCCGCAGTGACATTATATTCATCAACACAAAACAGCAACTGCCGTGGATGAGGTTTACGCTCTTCAAAACGGTCCCCGCCAATCACATCAACAAAATAATGACTCAAGCCGAGAGCGTCGACAATCGCACGTGCCGGCTGTTCGGGTTTGTTGGTGACACAAATCATCTGCTTATTGTTGCTTAAGCCCCAATCGAGAAACTCAACCACCCCCTTAAATGGCTGAGTATCCACACAGGGATCAGCATTATAAATATTTAAAAAAGTCGTCAACAATTGCTGATGCTGTTCAGGATCGACCTTTCCGGTGAGATATTGCAAAGTGCTATGGCAAAAAACAGAGGTTCCCTTGCCAATCCAGGTACGCACCTGTTGCTCTGTCACGGTGGGTAATTGCAAGACATTCAGACTCATATTCATGGCCCGATATAAATCAGATGCTGAGTCAACCAAAGTGCCATCCAAGTCAAATAAAATCAGTTCACGGCTTGCAAGTTTTGCTACAGACATCATTTCCCTCTTATGATTGATTTCGACCACACAGATACAATAAAGGCATGCGATTGCATGCCTTTATTGTATGTCGCGTGCAGGCTTATTTAAAGAATAACCAGGCAATGATTGCAAGGATAATCAATACAACAATGGAGATTAGGCCCACCGATGCATTTTTCTGCTCTTCCTTGACTTGCTCTACACGTGATACCGGTGTTTCAATCGCGATGGGTGTTTGCTTCTCGGGAATTGCACTCAAGTCCACACCTTCAGGAATGGGTGCAGGTTTCGGGATGGCAACCCCTTGTGGCATACCATCACGACTCAGCTGAACGCTGGCATCGCGCTCGGTCAGTTCAGGCATACCCTGATCATTCATTTGCTGTGCTGCAGTCTTTGGCATTTCCGTTTCTACAGGTTGTTTAACTGCTGGCCCTTCCTGATTTAATGCAGCGACGGTCTGTTCAATCTCAAGCGGCACATCTATTGCTTGAGCAGGTTCTAGAACTGAAAATTTCAGGCTTGCGAACTGAACAATATCCCCTTCTTTTAACAAGGTTTCATGTTCAATACGTACATCATTGACAAAGGTGCCATTGGATGAGTTTAAATCTTGCAGCCATAAGGCTTGGTCTTTGAGCAAGAAAGCCGCATGTTTACGGGAAATTTCCCCGGCCTGCAATACGATATCTGCACTCTGATGGCGCCCGACCAACATATCACGGTCGATGCTGATTTCCTGTCCCGTTAATTCACCGGTAATTGCTTGTATTTTCCAAGTCATGAAATGCACTTCTCTTTGTGATTTTGAATCATCATATCACGGCAAATATTCAATTCTTTAGCCACGCTGTCAAGAACCAGAACGAATCGTGGTTGTGGTCACGGTATTTTTGGTTTTTTTAACCTCGGTCACCGGCATAGCAACACTTTGTTTCTGTACTACCGGTTCTATCGCAACCGGTGTGCTAAACGTGGCTGTATTGGGCTGATTTTGGGTTGCTGATGGCAATGTTTGATAATGAGAGGCTTTCGGTGCCGATGAGGTAACCGGAATGCGCTGCTGATAAATATCTTCTACATTTTCAGGTAATTTGGCAAAAGTACCATCCTGATCCATGGCCAACTGCAAGCTGTACAACTGGCTATAACGCTGCTGCGACAAACGGCGCACATCATTACTATCTCCAACAATCGTGGGATGAATAAAGACCAGCAAATTACGTTTTTCATTGGATTTGGCATCGGCACGGAAGAGACGCCCCAAACCTGGTATTGCACCCAAACCCGGTACCGACTGACGGCTATGAATCGAGTTGTCGGAAATTAAGCCACCCAAAACAATAGTCTGTCCATGTTCTGCCAGAATCGAGGTTTTAATGGCACGCTTACTGGTGACCAGATCCTGGGCCTGACCTTTGTCCTGTACCGCAGAAACTTCCTGCTCGACTTCAAGACGCACCGAACCACCTTCCCCAATATGCGGCACCACCTTTAACGTAACACCGACATCCTTGCGTTCTACCGTGGTATAAGGATTCAACCCCGCTGAAGTCGTGGTTGCAGAACCGGTCACAAACGGCACGTTCTGTCCCACTACAATATAGGCCTCTTCATTATCCATGGTGACAATGGAAGGTGTCGAGAGCAGATTGGACTTGGTTTTGCTTTTTAGCGCCTGAATCAATGCGCCATAAAGTTTGCGTGAACCGTTATCACTTTCCCTGTAATCGCCAAGTAACAGCGAGGTACCAGTACCTAAATTGGCCGCAGCACCTGCCGCACCACCAGATACATATCCGGCAGCAAGCTCGGCAATACTTGCACCGACATTGCTAAAGTTGATTAAGCCGACGCCGTTGGTCAGATCACCCAAAGCCCACTGCACACCCAGCTGATCGGCATCATTGCCTTCCACTTCAATAATGGCAGCCTCAATCAGGACCTGTTGACGTCGGATATCCAGCTGCTGAATGGCCGATTCAATTTCACGCATCAGTTGTGGATCAGCTTTCACCACCAATGAATTTTGGCTGTCATCAGCAATAATACTGACGCCATTAGCATTAAAACTGGTGATGCTATTCTGATTGCTACTGTTTGATCCTGCACCCAGATTAATACTTGGGGTCGAAATACTGGAAGAACTGCTACTAGATGAACTACTGCCCGAATTGTTATTGTTTGAATTGTTCACCAAATTATTGTTTGATGAACTATTTGAATTGGATGAACTGGATAGCGACTGACCAGATACCAGCCCCTGTAAGATTTCCGCCAGGTTTTTGGCACTGGCATATTTTAAGCGAAACACTTTTAAACCACCCAGACGATCTGCTGCCGGTACATCCAGCATTTCAATCATCTGGCGGATGCGTTTGCGTGTTGCCGTGTCACCTTTCAATACAATGCGGTTGGTGCGGGTATCTGCAATGATACGGATACGGGAACCTTTTAAATCTCTGGCTGCGCCGGTAGAGCTCATAGATTCCAACAAACCAATCATTTCTTCAGCCTGACTGGATTGCAGGCTCACCGCTTCAATGTCATTTTGTCCGGTACCATCCAGATTACGGATAATGGTTTCCAGCTGATAAATATTGCTGGCACGGTCTGACACAATCAGCGCATTGGTTCCAGCCACTGCCGATAAATGGGCAAATTGCGGCATCAATGGACGGATGGCAGGAATCAGGTCATTCGGGTTGGTGTTTTCCAGCCAGATCACCCGTGTGACAATCTGGTCCCCAGTCGCACGGTGCTTGCTGTCAAAAGGCACACCGGAACTTTTGACATTGCTATCTGGAACCAGTTTGATGGTATTGCCTGAAGGAATGGCGACCACACCATTCACGTTCAATACGCCCAGAAACAGATCGTAGACTTCGGCTTTATTTAAAGGCTTATTGGAAATGACCGTGACATTGCCGCGCACACGCGGATCAACAGCAAAATTCTTCCCGGTAATATCAGCTACTTCATTAATAAATGCAGTTAAATCAGCATCTCGTAAGTTGATTTTCCATGTTTGCGCTTGAGTAGAGGTACTCACCATAGCAATCAGGGGTGCAGCCGCGAATAAAGCCCACACTGGACGATGATGATTAAATAAAGCCATAAAGTTTCGTGCTTCCTAATCCTGTAAGGTGACGATGCATCACTTAAAAATTTTGTTGTATGGTCATCACTTGATCACCACGCTTTATTTCTATTTTGACCTGACCTTCACGTCGAGCCTGTTCCAGCAGCTGGGCATCACTTTGCCCCTGCCCCACAGCCTGTCCATTTAAAGACATGATCCGGTCACCTGGTTGCAGTCCCAGCTTACTGCGCAATGCCGCTGGCGTTCTTGCCGTAACTTCATAGCCCCCACTCGCTGCATTGACCCCCATATCTTTTAAATACTGATCACGATCTTCCTGTATCTTCTGCACCGCCTGCCCTAAAGCATTTTGTTCCTGACTGGGCATAGGCAGTGTGGTCTGATTATTCATCGGTAAGCTGTTTGTTGCTACAGGCGGAATAATGCTCTGATCCAGACCATTTTCCATACCTTTGAATTGTAGTTCTCGCGTAGTCCCATTACTTTGACGCAACACTACCCGATCCCAGTACACTTCAGCCAACTGATAAGAGGTTGGGGCAATATTTTCACCCACCTGATAGCGATCGGCCTGATCATTGACTTTAATGACTGCGGAGGAAAACTGATTGGGATGACCGACCACCACACCTTGCAAAATCAAATTAGCCGTGTCTTCTGCCGCAGCTGTTCTACCTGCTTCCTGAAACAGGGCAAATGAAGAAATATTGGGTACCTGTGGCTGGTGTGAACCCAGCTCAACACGGTCCAGCTGCATGACCTGAGGCGGTGCCACCAGCAGCCAAAAAATGTTTGCCAACTTCCAGCATAAATATAAAATCAGCAGGACCAAAAATAAGGGAGCAATGCGGTCTGTCTGCTTCCAGTTGAGTTGTTGAATTTTTTCTAACCACTGATTCATTATTAGAGGCCACCTTTAAACAAAGGTTGGCGCGAACTCACCACATAGGTATCCAAACCAGCTTTACCATTATAGGAAGATATATTCAGCAGCAGACGTTGAGTCAACCGCAGATCGAGCATCACGTTTTGATCCAGTTCCAATGCCATCAGCTTTTGATCACGCTGATCCCGGATATCAAAAAACAGCTTATTATTTTCATCCGACAATTTTCCTTTCAAGGAAGGAATATTCATTTGATCCTGACGCTGGGCATAATTATAAACCAGCTCGCCACCCGCCCATTGCAACTGACCTTCAGCCCCGGCAAAACCCTGTTCTTTTTTAAAATTAAAATTGATATCCTGCAATTGAATGGCATTGGCCGGCCACTGCCATTCCACCAGATGTTTCAGCGTTTCCGGCGCAACCTGGCCATTCAAGTCATGGACCATTATTTTTTTGCCAAAACCATAGCCAACAACGGCATCGAGCTGGGTATTCCCACTATGTAACTCTATGTTTGCCCCCAAACGCAGCAAAAAAATATCCAGAGGGCGTGTTTTCCAACTCAACGACCCGGTTAAATTGCCCATCTGCCAATCTGCTTGCCCCTGCCAAATATTACCGCTGACGTTTTGTAAAATCTGGTTGTTTTTATAAAATTTTGAAATCAGCCAAGCCGCTGGAATTTGGAGTAATATGAACATTAAAAAGACACTGACGGAGAAAATCCACCAGGTGATATATTTGGGTTTTTTAATCATCCCACCACGACCCACATGTCAATTATTCTTCCCTTAACACGAATATTATATTTCTACCCCATTATGCACACTTTTTTCTCAACGCCAATTCCAAGTGATAAAAAATAGATATAAAAAAACCACGCTTAAAAGCCTGGTTTTTTTAATTTAATTCGATTAGATGACTATCTGATGAATATTTCCATCAAATGAGAAAATCTTCTAATTTTGCACCACTTTCAAGTTCTGCAACCAACCAGCGCGGTTGTTTACCACGACCAGTCCAAGTATCTGCTGAATTCTTTTTGCTGCGATAACGTGGTTCTACAGATTTGCGTGTACTTTTCTTACGCTTGGTTGCACCAAACTCTAAAATTTGTTCAATGCTTAAACCAACGTTATCAGCAATGTCCAAAATTTGCTGATAGGCATCTTCAACTGCCTGATCATTTTTAGAAGCAATTAATGCTTCAGCTTCAACTTGTAAACGCTTTAACTCTTCAACAGATAAATTACTAATGTCGGGCATCATATTAACTCCAAAAAAGGCTTTATATTTTTTTAATTAAAACTAGCTCATAATATTTTTATTATTTAAAACATTCAATAGAATTTTTTAAATAAATAAAAATTAGCTAAACAGATTTTACGGCCCACTATATTGGAAAAACCTTAATTTAAAATTAAATGTTTTACGCTTAACTCAATTTCTGTAATTTTATGGCGAATAATTTCTGGTATTTCCGTTTTAAGCATGTTGTGCTTATTTACACAGACAATCACTGCTTCTGCCACGGCAACAGTTTTTTGTTGCGACTCGCTCCATAATAAATAGCTCATACGAAAGGCACTATTACGAATTTCCTCAACACGCACACCAATTTTAAGCTGGTCTGGATAAAATAGCGGACTAATATATTTGCATTGGTTAGAAGCAACCACTGTATAAACATCCTGTGCAAAAATATTCAAGACATCCATATAAAAAATGCGGGCACTTTCGATATAACGATAATACATCACGTTATTTACATGCCCAAAAGCATCCATATCGCCCCAAGCAACAGACTGATCATAAATCACCGGATAATCGGACAGAGTGAGCATATTCCTTGCCTTTATATTTTTATTTCTACAAAATTTGCATTATTTTCAAAAATTAAATTTAACTGCTTAATCAAATCATCCTGACCTTTTAAAGTAGATTTAATTCTTAAATAATTCATCATCACATTATCTGGGTATAACTTCAGCAATTGGTCAGCTTCAGCCGCTCTTGCAGTAGCGGTATATACATGCCACTTCGCAAAGGCAAATACAGGTAAAGAAGGATATTTACTTTCCCAATAGTCAATTCGTTGCTCAACCATTAAATAATCTGGACTTTGCTTTAATAATTGCTGCTGGAACCATAAATAAAAAACGTCTTGATTAAACTGTTGATCCAGTAAATGTAAGACCAAGGCTTCATGCTGCTGGCTCATTTCCGGCATACGTGATAACAGCTTTAACCATAACACTTTAATCTCATAATCACGGCTATAAATCTGGTCCTGCAAGTCTAAATAGCGCTGTTGCAAATTTTGTAAACTTTCGATATTGGCCTGATCAAAATTAACCAATAATTGCTGTAACCATTCCTGTTTTTTTTCTGTGCCCAGATGTCCATATTTAGTCGAGCGTAAATACATCCAGGGAAACTGAATGGCAAACTTTTCCCATAAACTGGTTAATCTTAAATCATATGCACTTTTTACATCTTTTAACCAGGGTGAAAGCTCATGTTGATTTAAGAATTCAAGATGGGTTAATGCTTGCTCGACATCATTTTGCGACAGGTAAATTTCTATACGCTGTATTTCGGCCAATTCAAATGCCATGGCATTACTTTGGTTTAAGATGGCAAGTGCTTGGGGATATTGCTGCTGCATCCAATACAAACGGGAACCAATAATCCCCTTTAATAAACCCGATTGAGAAAAGACGTTTTGAATAAATTGATGTTGATCTTGTGCTGCCTCTAATAACCAAATTACTGCCAACTGTTCATAAGGGTGCAAGTTTTTAAAATTAAAAACTGTTTCCAGCTTTCGTTGTTCCCGGGTTAAATAACGTTTAATGAGCAACCACAATAATTGGATCAACAGGCTTAAACTGGCCAGAATAATAAACATGATCCAGATATTGGTTTGAATTTGCCATTCACGCCAGTATAAATAAACATAACCTGCGCCATACCCATAACTTAAAACACTTAAACCTGCAATAATAAGTAGGCTGATAAAAGCATAGGCCTGTAAAATCTGCTTCATGAATTTATCATCCCAATAATGCACGTGTATTTAAACTAGGCGTCGGCAAAACTGTAAATCCTTTGATCTTCTGGATATTCTGAATCAGCTGTCGCGACTTCTCATCGGGGATTTGATTTAATAGCTGAATAATTTCGGTCAGGGATTTTTGATACTCTAAATATTGTCCCTGTTTTAAGGCTTGTTGCGCAACGAGCAGTCGGAGCTGCGCTTCTTTTAAAATTAACGGACGCTGCATAAGCGCCGTAGCAGGTTGTTTCGCAGGTTCAATCACCAGCCAGCGTTGCCAGAAAGATTTACCCGATGCCTGGCTCGCGTTTAATTGGGGTGCATGTAACTCTTGGGCCAGCGCAGCATCAAGTTGCTGAATAAGCGCATCCACTTTGATTTGCTGAGCCATCCGCTCACTGACAAAATGCTGAATAAGCTGATGATCTTTGGCAATAACCTGATGCAGACTTTGCTTCAATGGTGCCGCAAGGGCATATTGCTCAAGACTTTGATCCAAACGGGTTAATTTATCCAGAGCTGCGGTAAATTGTTGTTGCTGCAACATAAATTCAATTAATTCTAGTTGCTGTTTAATCACCACAACTGGATCAATACTTGCTGCCTGAATGGTTTTTAAATTCTCTGCAGCCTGCGAACTTGCCGGTGCAGACTCTCCTGTCAGCATGACTTTGCGCTGTAAAGCGACAAATTGATCATTTAAATTTGCATTATTCTGTTCGATTCGATGCAGACTGGTATTTAATTCTGTTTGTTGTGCAGTAAGATTAAATAAGTCATAACTTAATTTAGCAATCCAGAGTAAACTTAAAATAAATAATAAAATGAGTATTTTCTTCATGTGTTTCCTTGCACAACAACAAGCTTCTGCAGAATTGAATCTGTTTTTAAATCAGGTAGTCGCGTGATATTAAAACATGTTGCCTGATTTTTTTTATAATTCGAAACAACTTGATACAGGCGCTCCCCTAAAACCAGATAATACCCTCTTGCAATAAGGTGCTTCTGATGTTGCATGAGCTGAATCCAGTTTAACCAACCCGCTTCGCTACTGACCACCATAGCATACTGTTTTTGTTTTTCTAATAAAGCTAATATATTAGCTAAATCTTGCTGAGTAAATACAGGACAACGGCGCTCATATAAAATAAAATTTAGAATTCGCATGCCTTGCTGTTTTAACTGATCCATCATAAACATCCGTCCCCCTTCACCACGCCAAAAAGCCAGACACTGACCTGAATTGAGGGTTTGTAAAACAGGAAGCTGTAACATTCCTTCCGATGTTTCAACTTTGGGGACTTCGGCAGAAATACCATATTGTGCCAGAGCCTGAGCAGTGCGATCCCCGACTGCAATCCACTGAATATGTTTAAGCTGATCCAGCGTTATGCATGATTGTTTTAAATAATCCATGCCGATTTGCACGGCCGTGGGACTCACCACCACAATCACCTGAGCAGCAGGCAATTGCTGATAAAGTTCAGACAAGTCAGCTGACCAGGGTCGAGGCAGCAATTGCAATAAAGGTAAATCCAACACCTCAATTTGAGCCATACGTAAGGCATGACTCAAACTTTCTGCACGGTCCTGCGGACGTGTATTGATAAACAGCATATTAATACAGGGCTTTCAATAAATCGCCAGCGCCTTGTTCAACTAATTTTTGCGCTAGCATTTCACCCAGCTCTACAGCCTGTTCAGGTGTTCCGCTCAGTTTAGCTTTTAATAAAGTCGCACCATCTACACTACCAACACGACCTTCAATATGTAATTGACCTTCAATTAAAGTCGCATGCCCTGCAATCGGGACCTGACAGCCCCCTTCCAAATAGGCATTAAATGCGCGTTCTGCACGTACACACACATCAGTTTCGCGATGTAACAGCGGTAAAATAAGCTCCAGCACAGCCTGATCTGCCGCACGACATTCCAGACCAAGCGCCCCCTGTCCAACTGCCGGCAAGCTCACTTCCGCTGGCAGCGTATGACGAATACGTTCAGCCAGCCCCAAACGCTTTAAACCCGCACTTGCCAAGATAATAGCATCATAAAGACCTGCATCCAGTTTGGATAAACGCGTCCCCACGTTGCCCCGTAAATCGATAATTTCCAAATCGGGACGGGCTTTTAAAATCTGGCTTTTACGACGCAGGCTCGATGTACCCACTTTGGCACCTTGTGGCAAGTCATCAAAACTTGCATAAGTATTAGACACAAAGGCATCCAGCGGATCTTCACGCTCACAGATCACCGCAAGGCTCAGTCCTTCAGGCAAGGCCATCGGCACATCTTTCATTGAATGCACCGCCAAGTCTGCACGACCATCCAGCAGGGCTGCTTCCAATTCTTTAACAAAAAGTCCTTTTCCGCCAATCTTGGCTAAAGGCGTATCCAGAATTTTGTCACCTTGGGTGACGAAGGTCACTAACTCAACTTTAAGATCCGCATGTAATGCTTCCAAACGGGCACGAATATGTTCCGCCTGCCATAAAGCAAGCGGGCTTTGTCGAGTTGCAATCTTCAAAATCTTCATAAATCCAAGAAACAGTCAATAAGTGCGTTAGTGTAAACTTAACGCGCTGACTGGAAAATGCAAGTAAATTTGCATTCTCCTCGTCACCTAAATTTATGAAAACAGATTTAGATCTTTTGGATGCGTTCTCTTAAATTGGGCAGGTGACGTCTGCTGACGGCCAGGCGCTCTTCCAGTTCACGGCAACGCACCTGATACTGCCCCGAACTGATCACTTCAAGACCATCCAGGAAATGTACTGAAACCAAAGCATTGCGATGAATTCGAATAAACTGGTCGCCAAATTCGTTTTCCAAATCTTTTAAGGTTTCATCGATCAGTACACTGCCATTTTTATGCCGTACCGTGACATATTTTTGATCTGCCAAAAAATAATAAATATTTTCTACAGGAATCAATTCCACACCACGATAGGTTTTCGCCACAATCTGGTGGCGTTTTATATTGAGTTCGTCCATATCTTCTTTTTGTTTTAAAGTGCTCATTTGTGCTTGAGTCAGTTTTGTTAAATGATCTAATACCTGTTGCAATTCCTGCTGCATCACCGGTTTTAGCAAATAGCCTTCTGCATGCGACTTAAATGCCTCCAAAGCATGTTCATCATAAGCCGTACAAAAAACAATAGCGGGCATAGGATCAAGCTGGCGCAAATATTCAGCACAGCTCAAGCCGTCCATTTCAGGCATTTGAATATCTAACAGTACTACATCTGGCTCATAGAATTGAGTCATTTCAATTGCTTGCTGCCCATAACTTGCAGTGGCAACCACCTGATGTCCCAATTGCGTAACTAGACGTGACAAACGCTCTACGGCGAGAGGTTCATCATCGCAAATCAGGATGTCCATTTCTCCTCCTTCACAGTCAACATCATTTTTTTTATAGGTTAACCATGACTTTTTTATTTATATCGATATTGCACAACTGTGGTAAATATTCCCTTCCCCGCATATGTCTGAAAAGTTGCAGAGTGCCCATAATAAGCCTCAAGCCGCTGCTTAACATTTTCAACTGCAATACCATGCCCCTGTCGTAAATTTATTTTATCCTGTGTATAAGGGTTAGTAATGACTATATTGACTTGATTTTGCAATATTTCGATCAATATGCTTATCGTACTCTTTGTTAGAATTTTTTCAACTCCATGAAAAATACTATTTTCCACTAAAGGTTGTAAAGTTAATAAAGGAATTTGTATCTGAGAAAATAGAACTTCATCGTCATATTTCCACTCTACCTGTAAGCGATCCCCCAAGCGAATCTGCTCAATGGCCAGATAACGCTGGCACAGTTCAATTTCATCTTTTAAGCGCACCAGTTTAAGTTCTTTAAAACTGGCCCGAAATAGCTGTGATAAATTCAGTAACATTTGTTCAGCTTTATCTGGATCAATGCTAATTAAACTAATCACAGTATTCAGGCTATTAAATAAAAAATGCGGATGAATCCGCGCTTGCATGGCCTGAATACGTGCATTTAATTCACTGTTTTGCTGACACGCCCATTGTTCTCGCATATACAAATAGCGAAAACAAAGGCTTCCAATCAGTACGCCATAACTGAGATGTAGTCCCGTTCCATCGAATAAAACCTGTAACGTCAAATGCTGGAATTGAAAATTTTGTCCAAAGAAAATAACACCGTTCAACACCACCGTGGTCAATAACACAATAATCTGCAGTAAAACAAAGCCCGCAACCAAGGTCTGTCCAAAACTGAAGTGCTGGATTTTGCTCTGCAGGCGCTCAATCAAGGCAACAAAAGCCAGTAAAACCCAATCAATGAACAATATATATTGCAGCAGACGACCCACACTTAAAGCCGTCCAGGATTGTGCTTCTGCCAAGGCCAAGATGACCGCCAAAATATTGCTGGCAATAAATAATTCTATTAGATGTTGCCAATGCCCTATTTTCGTAAAAAAATAGGCGTCATTGTTTTTCCGATCATCTGTATAGGTCGAAGCTGGATCTCTTTGTTTTTCGGCAAGTGATTCTGAATTTGCTATACTCTTGTTCAAATTACTGCTTTTTATTTTATTGAGCCGATATGACCACATCTTCTAATTCCTCAAATCCGTCACAAGCCCAAACTTCGGGTATGTGGGGCGGTCGTTTCTCTGAAGCTACTGACGCATTTGTTGCTGAATTTACAGCATCTGTTCAATTTGACCAACGCTTTTATAAACAAGATATTGCAGGTTCTATTGCGCATGCAACCATGCTTGCCAAAGTAGGCGTTTTAACAGAACAAGAACGCGATGACATCATTAACGGTTTAAATACCATTAAAGCTGAAATCGAAGCAGGTGATTTCGAATGGCGCATTGACCTAGAAGATGTGCACATGAATATCGAGTCGCGCTTGACCAGTCGTATTGGCATCACCGGTAAAAAACTGCATACCGGTCGTAGCCGTAACGACCAGGTGGCGACAGACATCCGTTTATATGTACGTGATGAAATTGATGCGATTTTAGAGTTATTGCAAAAATTACAAAAAGGCATTTTGGGTCTGGCGGCGAAAAATACCAATACCATTATGCCGGGCTTTACCCATCTGCAAACTGCTCAGCCAGTGACTTTTGGTCACCACTTGATAGCGTGGTTTGAAATGCTGGTACGTGATTCTGAGCGTTTGATTGACTGCCGTAAACGTGTGAATCGCTTGCCACTTGGTTCTGCTGCACTTGCAGGTACCACCTATCCGATCGAGCGTGAATACACGGCTGAACTTTTAGGTTTTGAAGCAGTATGTGAAAACTCGCTGGATGCTGTATCTGACCGTGACTTCGGCATTGAATTCAATGCTGCTGCATCTTTAATTATGATGCACTTGTCACGTATGTCTGAAGAAATGATCCTGTGGACTTCTGCGCAATTCAAATTTGTCAACATTCCAGACCGTTTCTGTACCGGCTCTTCAATCATGCCGCAAAAGAAAAATCCGGATGTTCCAGAGTTGATTCGTGGTAAGACTGGCCGCGTATACGGCGACTTGATGAGTCTATTAACGCTGATGAAAGGTCAACCTTTGGCCTATAACAAAGATAACCAGGAAGATAAAGAACCATTATTTGACGCAATCGATACTGTTCGTGGTTCATTGATGGCATTTGCTGACATGATTCCTGCATTGGTTCCAAATGTTGAAATCATGCGTGAAGCTGCGTTACGTGGTTTCTCGACTGCAACTGACCTTGCAGATTACCTGGTGAAAAACGGCGTAGCGTTCCGTGATGCGCATGAAATTGTCGGCAAAGCGGTTGCGCTAGGTGTGCAAGAAGGTAAAGACCTGTCTGAATTAACACTTGAACAGCTGCAACAGTTTTCTGGCCTGATTCAAGCTGACGTATTTGAAAAAGCATTGACTCTTGAAGCCTCTGTCAATGCGCGTAACCATATTGGTGGTACTGCACCTGCACAGGTTGAAGCAGCGATTGCTCGTGCTTACGCTCGTTTAGAAAAACTTTACGCTTAAGGAAAACGGATATGTCTCGACAAGTATTTTGCCGTAAATATCAAACAGAAATGGAAGGTTTAGACTTTGCCCCCTTCCCGGGTGCAAAGGGTCAGGAACTGTTTGATACCGTGTCCAAACAGGCCTGGCAGGAATGGCTTAAACACCAGACTACGTTGATCAATGAAAAACGCCTAAACGTGTTTGAACCGGACGCGAAAAAATTTCTTGAAGAACAGCGTGAGAAATTCTTTAACAATGATGAATCACTGGAAAAAGCTGAAGGCCTAAAGCCTGAGGCGTGATAAAGCGGAGCACTGCTCCGCCACACCGCAAGGCAAGAGCTTTGCTCGCGCAGGCTTTAATCTAAAAAGAATCCCCTTTTATTGGGGATTTCTTTTTTAAGCTGATCTGAATTTTACGCAAGACAAGCGAAGCGCGTAGTTTTGACTGTCAAAAGGGAATCTCAAAAGATTCCATTTTTAGCTGAGGAAGCTATTCACTTAAATCCATGCTAACAATATTCGTTTCCGGGTAATTTAATTGTCAAAAACATGTCTTATAGGGCCTTTTTATTTTTTCTGAAAAATCCAAATTAGGCATTCATTTTCTATTTATTTGGTAATTTAAAAAATTCTACTTATTCCATAAACCTTTTAAACATTTAGAAATAACTGTAATTCAAAACTACATTTCTCAATAAAACGATACATTACAATACAATAACCTACATGATTTGGCAGTTGTCCTCCCCTATACTTGGTCTCAAGTAGATGGTTAAACATCTTATAACAACTATAAATATCCCCGATTTCAATCCTAGATTTCCCCCAAAATCTAGGATTTTTTTTATTTGCTATTTTTAATCCTTATCTTTTCCCGAAAGGCTTATAGAAATAAAAAAACGCCCCTTTAGGACGTTTTTTATTTTTAAAGCTGAACCTAAGGCTGTTTTAAATAGGGCCATGCAGCCTTTAAATAAATAAACATCGACCATAACGTCAGCACTACAGCAGTGTAAAGCAATGCATAAGCCAGCATTTCAAATGGTTGCCAATTCAGTAAAAATACTGAAATCGCAATCATCTGGAAAGCGGTTTTATATTTACCTACAGTCGAGACAGCCACGCTGGTACGTGCCCCAAGCTCTGCCATCCACTCGCGTAAGGCAGAAACCGTAATTTCACGTGAAATAATGACAATCGCGGCAAAAGCCATAGAAATGGTGGGTTGCCATTGCACCAGAACAATCAATGCAGCCGCAACCATCAGCTTATCCGCTACAGGGTCCAAAAAACGGCCAAATGCAGAAGTTTGATTGAGTGAGCGGGCCAAATAGCCATCAAACCAGTCCGTGACAGCAGCAATGACAAAAATGGCTGTTAAAATAACGTGACGAGTCATATTTGTATCATGACCCGAAACACCCACTGCAGGGGGCCAATAGGCCACCAGCAAGAAAACAGGTATTAAAGCAATACGCGCCAAAGTCAAGATATTTGGAATATTCAGGATGCGACCTGTAGTCATAGACACCGCCAATTTTTCCCCTTTATGTACAATGAAAAACCACACATATTTTGAGGATTGATTCATCGTTAGTGAGAGTCACTTTATACGAATTGCTATAAAGTGTCACTAGGCAAACACGGTAACTGTCTGTCTGGAAATCGCAATCAGTCTGTTTGCTGCATCCCAAAGATAAGCATACTCGGTCGAATAACCTTCAGCAGCATAATCGGTAAATACTTTATATTTAAACCAATCATGCAGATGACTGTTTAAAGGGTGCACATAGGTCACATGCCAGGTCAGCGAACTGGCCGGTGCGAATGTCTTAAACATCGGCAAGACGCCAGGAGGCCACATATCGAAGGCCACCATCAAGTCGGCGATGCTCATTTCCCGATTGTCATGCCGATCCGGATTAAAACGCATCCAGCCACTAAAATCCGGTTTCACACTGCCAGTGCATGGATACTGTCCATCTACCCAAACCAGATCCATCTGTCCAAAACATTCCGGGGCTAAAGGATGATGCTCCGCAATGTTTAATTGCTCAGGCATAGGAAATTCAGGTGCAAGTCGTTCCTGTTGTACGGAAATAGTCGACTGGCGATGCATGCCAAAACTGGCAATCAAAATACTTTGCACAGCATCGTCCTGCCAGAGCCGCACTTCAACCGTGGTCACGGACTTGCCTTGACGTAAAATTTCAGCACTCAATCGAACTGGTGCCAGCTGGACTGGACCAACAAAAGTGACACTGGTACTTAACAGCTGTTTTTCTGCATCTGCAACCGCGAGCAAGGCTTTGTGCATCATCATCCCGGCCACCAGTCCACCATAAATGGTGCGCCCCTGTAACCAGCCTTGCGGAATATCGACCCATTCATTCTGTTCAATCGCAGTGAATAATTGGCGCAGTGACATCCTTCGTCCCTTGGATTTTTTTATTGGCTCTATCTTTCACTTATTTTGGACTGTTGTGAATGATCAATGACTGCTGCGTCAGTGAGCACTTTGGCCAATCTGTCCGAATTTATTCATGCAATACCTTATAAATGGTACGAGCCATCACATCGCCCAGCCCGGGCACCAGCTTCAAGTCATTTTCCGATGCTTTCAGTACCCCCTGTATACCGCCAAAATGGGTGAGCAAGTCACGGCGGCGTTTCGGCCCCAGTCCGGGAATTACTTCCAGTACCGACGAGCCACGTTTCTTGTCGCGTTTGGCCCGATGTTTGGTAATGGCAAAACGGTGTGCTTCATCGCGTACCTGTTGAATCAGATGCAGTGCTTTATGGTCTTCTGGCAACTGAATTTTTGTACCATCAGTAAAATGCAAGGTTTCTAGACCAGGCTTACGTCCCTCTCCCTTGGAAACTCCGACCATAAAGGCATCCAGCCCCAGCTCCTGCATCACTTCCATCGCCATATGTAACTGACCTTTACCGCCGTCAATCAGCAGTAAATCCGGCAACATGGCTTTTTTATAACGGCGGG